>NZ_JACNAC010000006.1:0-199609 GCF_017349775.1 Pseudomonas sp. GW460-12-10-14-TSB1 | reverse complement strand
CCACCCGATTTCGCCCTTCGGCCTTGGCCTGGTACAGCGCCTTGTCGGCCATCGAGCACAGCGCTTCCAGGCTGGACTTCGGCATGCCTGCCCAGGTGCTGAGGCCGATGCTGATGGTGATCGGCGAGGCACCGTCCTGGATCGGCGGCAAGCGCTCGACCCCCAGGCGAATATGTTCGGCGATACGCCGGGCGCCTTCGTTGTCGGTCTCCGGCAGGACCACGGCGAACTCCTCGCCGCCGTAGCGCGCAGCCAGGTCGCCGGGGCGACGGATATTGTCACTGATCACCCGGGCCACGATGCGCAGGGCTTCATCGCCGAGCGGGTGGCCGTAGCGGTCGTTGAAGGCCTTGAAGTGATCCACGTCGAGCATCAGCAGCGACAGGTCGCTGTGGGAGCGCTGCGCGCGTCCCCATTCACGGGCCAGGGTCTGGTCCAGGCTGCGGCGGTTGTCGAGGCCGGTGAGGGCGTCGGTGGCGGCCAGTTGCGCGAGCTCCTGCTCGGCGCTCTGGCGGCGGCGCAGTTCCCGGCACAGCAGCCAGGTCAGCCACAGCAGGCCCAGGCACAGCGCACCGGTGGCGCCACCGACCACCAGCACGGTGCGCTGCCAGGAGGCGAATACTTCATTGCTGGAGAGCGCCACGATCACGATCAGCGGCAGGTCACCGACCTGGGAGAAGGTATACAGGCGCGGCTGCAGGTTGTTGGACAGGCCTTTGAAGCTACCGTTTCCCTCGCGCAGGATGCGGATGAAATTGGGCCGTTGGCTGAAGTCCTGGCCGATCAGGTTGTCCGCTCGCGGCGGTTCCTGGGCCAGCAGGATACCGTCGCGACTGATCAGGTTGACCGAGCTGTCGCGGCCGACATTCAGGCTTTTGAACAACTGGCTGAAGTAGTCCAGGCGCATGGCCGCTTCGGCCACGCCGAGGAACTCCCCGCGCTCGTTGGAAACCCGCCGGCTGAAACTGATGCGCCAATCCAGCTCGGGTGGGCGGGCGCGGAACGGTCGGCTGATCAGCATGCCCGGATCGGGGTTATCCACATGGGACTGGAAATACTCTCGATCGGCAAAGTTGCCCTTGCGCGG
Source organism: Pseudomonas sp. GW460-12-10-14-TSB1 (assembly GCF_017349775.1). NCBI lineage: Bacteria > Pseudomonadati > Pseudomonadota > Gammaproteobacteria > Pseudomonadales > Pseudomonadaceae > Pseudomonas > Pseudomonas sp. GW460-12-10-14-TSB1. The sequence continues at coordinate 198,522 of NZ_JACNAC010000006.1, read as the reverse complement.
TTCGACCGAAGCGGAGTCGGCGAGCACGTCGCCACGGGAGTCGAGCAGCAGGATATTGCCCTTGTAGGGCGCAGCGGTGGCCCGGTCGAACAGCGCCATATGGCGAATGGTCGGCGAGACCTGCTTCAGGTCCTCGCGTTGCGAGGCGCTGATCAGGCCGCGCAGGGAGACGTCGTACAGCTCGACGTTGCGCAGCACGTCGGCGTCGATCAATTGCACGATGTTGGAAGCGGCACGGGTGGCGGCCATTTCGACGCTGCCGCGTTCGCGAATCAGCAAGAAGGTCACGATGCTCAGGATGGAGACGACCATCAATGAGCTTCCAAGAATCAGCATCCTTTCCGACCGGGTCGAAGTGGTCGTGTTGCGGGGTGTCGCACTACTCACACTCATGGTTCTGACTTCTGCGATCTATACGTTGTAAGGGTATTTTTGGGTGAAGCGAGCAGAGTTGCAGAGACCGATCGCGCCTGCGGGCGCATGTATAAATCCCAGACAAAAAAAAGGCCAGCAAAATGATGCTGGCCTTTTGCTTAATCGCGCTTAGAACACATTGATCGGGTAGTCGACAATCACCCGGTATTCGTCGGTGTCGTTGTCCAGCGCGCCATAACCCTTGCCGCCCCGGTTGGTGGCCCACTGCAGGCGGACCGCCAGGTCCTTGGCCTTGCCGCCCTGGACCACATACTTGAGGTCGAGGTCGCGTTCCCAGTGCTTGGCGTGTTCGCCGCCGGCGCTGTACCAGTGTGCGTAGCCACGGCTGTGGGGATCGACCTTGGTCAGGTCCAGCTCGCCGCGCGAGTAGGAGAGCGCCGAAGTCAGGCCCGGCAGGCCGAGGCCGGCGAAATCGTAGGCGTATTTGAGTTTCCACGAGCGCTCGTTGGGGCCGTTGAAATCCGAATACTGCTGGGAGTTGTCCAGGTAGATGCTGTCGCCCTGGTTGATGTAGTCGAACGGTGTGTTGCCGTTCACCCGCTGGTAGGCGGCGGTGAGACTGTGATGGCCGACGCCCAGGGTGAAATGCAGGCTATAGGTGTTGTTGTCGATGTCGCCCAGCAGCGCGTCGCCAGTGTCCTGGGTGTGATAGAAGTGCAGGCCCGGGTTCAGGGTCACCAGCTCGTTCAGCGCATAGCTGTAGTCGAGGTCGTAGTAGTACTGGTTCCAGATATCCTTGAGTTCGGCGGCATACAGGCTGCTGGTCAGCCCGGTCACGCCGCTCCAGGCCACGCCGGCCCAATTCAGGTGCTGGCTTTCGACGCTGTTCGCCGGATTGCTGTACGCGCTGCCGATACGCCGACGGCCGCTCTGGTTATAGGGCTTGGTAAAGCTGGCCTGGCCACCTTCGAGCAGCCAGCCGTCGAAGCTGTGGTTGCTCAGGCTGACCCCGCGGAAGGTCTGCGGCAGCATGCGGCTCTGACCACCGGCGATCACCGGATTGTTGAGGAACAGGTCGCCGGCCTTGAGCTCGGTGTCAAAGGCGCGGATTTTCAGGGTGGCGCCGGCGGTGGAAAACGACGTTGGGGCTTTGCCGTTGCCGTCGCTGATCGGCAGGATGCTCGAACCGTCGGTACCGCCACCGCCATCGAGTTTCAAGCCGAGCATGGCGTTGGCATCGATGCCAAAACCGACCGTGCCCTGGGTATAACCCGACTCGAAGATCCCCAGGAAACCCTGGCCCCATTCGATATTGTCGGGAGCCTGCTGGTGGCGGTTGCGATTCATGTAGTAGTTGCGGGCGTTGAGTTTGAGGCTTGCGCCTTCGACGAAACCTTCAGGGCTGGCCTCGTCGGCTGCCTGGACGCAGGGGGCGATAGTTGCAGCCATTGCAATGAATAACGGGTTGAGAGTTGAAGTGACCTTCACCGGTATAAAGCTCCTTGGATAAATGGTGATCGTTGTTATTGTCGATTCGGGTGTTTCTTGTTCTGGGTGAAACGAATGAAACGGCCAGTTCTACATGGCAAAAAAAAGCCGCTGTTATCAGCGGCTTTAAGACAACTTACTCCAGGGTTAGAGCAGAGAAGTTGTCGAGGGAAACGAGTCGGTAGCGGGTATCAGCTGTCTTTCTGAACTTCCGGCTGGCGTTGTTCCGCCGTAGTGTTCTGCAGCTGCTCACCGTTCTGTTGCTTGGCAGCCAGCGCTTCCTGGGTGTCCTGGAATGCAGCGGCGCGTGCGGCGTTATGCGCGGCGAAAGTCTGCGATTCTTCGGCCATGGCCATAGGGGCCAAGAACAGGGAGGACAAAACAAAGGCGCTGGCAATACCCATACTGTTGGACATTTCTGAAGACCTTCTTGCAGAGCAAGTTCAAATTAGGTGCGACAAAAATATAACTTCGGGGCTGCTGGAAAAAGCGCCGAACAGGATAAGCACTGTTACGTCAAAAGCAATAGTTGCTACTGCTTCTGTAGGAGCCAGGCTTGCCGGCGATGCAGGCGATGCGCTGTGCCTGACGTACCGCTATCGCGAGCAATCGAGCGTCGACCGGCTGCTCCTACGGAAGAGGAGGAGGGCTCAGATCGGTAGGTAGATACCGAAGGTGTTGATGCCGTCATCGCTGCGCACGAACACGTCGCCGCCGTGCATCAGGGCGATGGCCTTGACGATCGCCAGCCCCAGGCCGTGGTTGGCGCCGCTGTTGCTGCGGGAGGCATCGACCCGGTAGAAACGCTCGAACAACCGGGGCAGGTGCTCGCTGGCGATGGTCTGGCCGGGGTTGCTCACGGCGATGGCCACCTGGTGTTCCTGCACGTCGATCTGCACCCGGATCACCTGTCCCGGCGCGGTGTGCTGCACGGCATTGCTCAACAGGTTGATCAGCGCCCGGCGCAGGTGGGCGATCTCGATCTGCACCTGGGCATCGCCGCGCACCTCGACCTTGACCTGGGCGTCTTCGAGGATGAAGTCCAGGTAGTCCAGGGTGGTCGCCACTTCGCTGGCCAGGGAGGTGCTGGCGAGCTTGGTGGCCTTGCTGCCCTGGTCGGCGCTGGCCAGGAACAGCATGTCGTTGATGATCGAGCGCAGCCGCTCCAACTCCTCGAGATTGGATTGCAGCACCTCGAAATAATGCTCGGCGGAACGCCCGCGGGTCAGCGCCACCTGGGTCTGGCCGATCAGGTTGGTCAGGGGCGAGCGCAGCTCGTGGGCGACGTCGGCATTGAAGGATTCCAGGCGCGAATAGGCCTGTTCCACCCGTTCCAGGGTCGAGTTGAACGAGTTGGCGAACTGCGTCAGCTCCGGAGGCAGCGACGACAGCTGCAAGCGCCCGGACAGCCGCGGCGGGGCCAGGCGCTGGGCTTCTTCGGACAGCCCGATCAAGGGCTTGAGGCCGATGCGCGCGACCCAGTAACCCAGCGCCGAAGCCAGCAGCACGCCGACGATGGCCAGGCTGATCAGGGCAATCAACAACTGGTGCTGGGTCTCGTAGAAGGTCTCGGTGTCGATGGCGATCAGAAAGCGTAGCGGCGGGCGCAACTCTTTGGCCGGCAGCTGGCTGACCAGCACTTTCAGCGGATAGGGATGCCCGGGCAGGATTAGGTCGCGCATGCCCAGCGGGCCCTGGGCGAAGCTGCGGATCTGCGGGTCGGGGTTGCCGTATTCGTAGGCGGGGTCGCCGCTGACCACCCAGAAATTGATGCGCTTGTCTTCTTCGCTGAGCAGCTTGAGCTTGTTGTTGATCTTGGCCCAGTGCTCCGGATTGCCGAAGCGCGTCAGTGCCGACTCCAGCACGCTGTAGCGAGCGTCCAGTTCGGCCTCGGGCAGCAGGCCCAGGCCCTTGTCCACCTGTTGATAGAGCGCGCCGCCGATCAGCAGGAACACCAGCAGGGCGACCAGGGTGAACAGCCCGCTCAGGCGCAGGGCAATCGAGTTACGAGGCACCGCGGTTCTCCAGCACATAACCCATGCCGCGGATGGTGTGCAGCAGTTTCTGTTCGAACGGCCCGTCGAGCTTGGCCCGCAGGCGCTTGATCGCCACTTCGACGACGTTGGCGTCGCTGTCGAAGTTGATGTCCCAGACCATCTCGGCGATCGCGGTTTTCGACAGGATCTCGCCCTGGCGCCGGGCGAGCACGCTGAGCAGCGAGAACTCCTTGGCGGTCAGGTCCAGGCGGGTGCCGGCGCGGCTGGCCTTGCGGCTGATCAGGTCGATCCACAGGTCGGCGATGCTGATCTGCACCGGCTCGTGACCACCGCTGCGGCGGGTCAAAGCCTGCAGGCGTGCCACCAGTTCGAGGAAGGAAAAGGGTTTGCCCAGGTAGTCGTCGGCGCCGTCGCGCAGGCCCTTGATGCGGTCTTCGACGCGCTCGCGAGCGGTGAGCATGATCACCGGTGTCTGCTTGCGCGCGCGCAGGGCCCGCAGTACGCCGAAGCCGTCGATGCCGGGCAGCATCACGTCGAGCACGATCACCGCGTAGTCGCTTTCCAGCGCCAGGTGCAGGCCCTCGACGCCGTCGCGCGCGAGGTCCACGGTGTAGCCTTGTTCGGTCAGGCCGCGGTGCAGATAGTCCGCGGTTTTCTCTTCATCTTCGATAATCAGAACGCGCATGACCCCGCCTCAGGATGTGCTTGCCAGCGCCGGCGCTGGTGTGGGCCGATGGAATAGCCGCTCGAGCCACAAGTATATGACCGGAGTGGTGAACAGCGTCAGCGCCTGGCTCACCAGCAGGCCACCGACCACGGCGATCCCCAGTGGCTGGCGCAGTTCGGCGCCGGCGCCATAACCGAGCATCAGCGGCAGGGCGCCGAGCAGCGCGGCGAGGGTGGTCATGATGATCGGCCGGAAACGGGTGATACAGGCCTGGTAGATCGCCTCCTGCGGCGACAGCCCGCCCTTGCGCTGGGCTTCGAGGGCGAAGTCGATCATCAGGATGCCGTTTTTCTTGACGATGCCGATCAGCAGTACCAGGCCGATCAGGGCCATGATCGAGAAGTCCTGGCCCAGCAGCCAGAGCATGATCAGCGCGCCAAGGCCGGCCGAGGGCAGGGTGGAAATGATGGTCAGCGGGTGGACGAAGCTCTCGTAGAGCACGCCGAGGATGATGTACACCGCCACCAGCGCCGCGAGGATCAGCCACGGCTGGCTGGCCAGGGAACTCTGGAAGGCCTGGGCCGCGCCCTGGAAGTTGCCGGCGATGGAGGCAGGCATGCCGATCTGGTTTTTCGCCTGCTCGAGCATGATCACCGCGTCGCCCAGGGCCACGCCGGGCGCCAGGTTGAACGACAGGTTGGCGGCCGGGAACATGCCGTCGTGGGCGATGGACAGCGGGCCGACGGTGGGCGGGTCGACCTTGGCCAGCGCCGACAGCGGCACCATCTCGCCGCTCAGGGGCGAGCGCAGGTAGAAGTAGTTCAGGCTCTCGGCCTTGCCGCGCTGTTTGGCGTCCAGTTCGAGGATCACGTTGTACTGGTTGGTCTCGGTCTGGAACTCGTTGACCTGGCGTTGGCCGAAGGCGTCGTAGAGCGCTTCGTCGACATCGGTGGCGGTCAGGCCGAAACGCGCCGCGGCGCTGCGGTCGATGCTGATATGGGTGATGCTGCCGCCCAGTTGCAGGTCGTTGGACAGGTCGCGAAAGGCCGGGTTGGCCCGCAGTTTCTCCGTCAGGCGCTGGGTCCAGGTGTTGAGGGTCGGCCCGTCGTTGCTCTTGAGCACGTACTGGTACTGGCTGCGGCTTGGCCCGGAGCTGAGGTTGATGTCCTGGCCGGCCCGCAGGTACAGGACGATGCCCGGGACCTTGGCCATCTGCGGGCGAATGCGGTCGATGAACTGGCTGGCGGAAACGTCCCGCTGGCCGCGGTCCTTGAGGGCGATCCAGAAGCGGCCGTTGGCGATGGTCTGGTTGTTGCCGGTGACGCCGACCGAGTGGGAGAAGGTTTCCACCGCCGGGTCGGCGCCGAGGATCTTCGCCAGGGCCAGGTGTTTTGCCACCATGTCCGGGTAGGAGATGTCGGCCGCCGCTTCGCTGGTGCCCAGCACGAAGCCGGTGTCCTGCACCGGGAAGAAGCCCTTGGGAATGAATACATAGCCGGCGATGGCCAGGCCCAGGGTCAGGCCGAACAGGCCGAGCATCAGCCGCTGATGGGCCAGGGCCCGGCGCAACCCACGCTCGTAGAGCGCCAGCAGGCGTTCGCCGAAGCCCGGGCGATCGTGGGGATGATGAGACGGGGCGCGCATGAACAACGCCGCCAGGGTAGGCGCCAGGGTCAGTGACACCACCACCGAAATCAGGATGGTCGAGGTGGCAGTCAGGGCAAACTCCTTGAACAGCCGGCCGACCACGCCCCCCATGAACAGCAGGGGGATGAACGCGGCGATCAGCGAGAAGCTGATGGACACCACGGTGAAGCCGATTTCGCCGGCGCCCTTGATCGCCGCCTCGCGCATGCCGTCGCCGGCCTCCAGATGGCGATGGATGTTCTCCACCACGACAATCGCGTCGTCGACCACGAAACCCACCGAGATCACGATCGCCACCAGGGTCAGGTTGTTCAGGCTGAAGCCCAGCACATACATCAGCGCAAAGCTGGCCACCAGCGACACCCCGAGCACGCTGGAGACGATCAGCGTCGCCGACAGCTGGCGCAGGAACAGCGCCATCACCGCCACCACCAGCAGCACCGCGATCAGCAGGGTGATTTCCACTTCGTGCAAGGAGGCGCGAATGGTCTTGGTGCGGTCCGAAAGCACAGTCACATCCACCGAGGCCGGCAGCATGGCTTCCAGACGCGGCAGTTCGCCCTGGATGCGGTCCACGGTGTCGACGATGTTGGCTCCCGGTTGGCGGAAGATCACCAGATTGAGCCCCGGCTGATCGTTGGACCAGGCCTGTACATAGGCGTTTTCCGGGCCGCTGATGACCCGGGCGACATCCTTGAGCTGCACCGGCGCGCCGTTCTTGTAGGAGACGATCAACTGGCTGTAGTCATCGGGATGGAACAGCTGGTCGTTGGTCGACAGGGTCGAGATGCTCGACTCGCCATACAGCGCGCCCTTGGCCAGGTTGAGGCTGGCCTGCTGCAGGGCGACGCGGATATCGGCCAGGGTCAGGCCGATGGCCGCCAGCCGGTCGGGCGAGGCCTGGACGCGGATCGCCGGGCGTTGCTGGCCGGTGATATTGATCAGGCCGACGCCGTCGATCTGGCTGATCTGCCGGGCCAGCAGGGTTTCCACGTAGTCGCTGAGCTCGGTGCCGGGCATCTGCGTGGAGCTGATGCTGAGGATCAGCACCGGGCTGTCCGCCGGGTTGACCTTGCGCCAGGTGGGCAGGCTCGGCATGTCGTTGGGCAGCTTGCCCGAGGCGGTGTTGATCGCTGCCTGCACTTCCTGGGCGGCGGTATCGATGCTTTTGTCGAGGGTGAATTGCAGGGTCAGGTTGGTCGAGCCCAGGGCGCTGCTGGAGGTCATTTGGGTCATGCCGGGGATGGCGCTGAACTGCACCTCCAGCGGCGTGGCCACCGAAGAGGCCATGGTTTCCGGGCTGGCGCCGGGCAATTGCGCGGAGACTTGGATGGTCGGGAATTCGGCTTCCGGCAGCGGGGCTATGGGCAGCCGAGGAAAGGCGATGGCGCCCAGCAGCACCAGGGCGAAAGTCAGCAGCAGGGTGGCGACCGGATGATCGACGCACCAGGCGGAGATCGAGCCGTGGCCCTTCATGGCTGCGGCTCCGTGTTCGCGGCCTGGATCTGTTGCGGCGGTTCGCTGAGTACCTCGATGCGCGAGCCGGCCTTGAGCCGCGACTGGCCGTCACTCACCAGCAGGTCGCCGGCCTGCACGCCCTTGATGATGTTCTGGCCGCTGTCCTGATAGACCATCTGCACCGGGACGATTTCCACCTTGTCATCCTTGACCCGATACACGAAGTGCTTGTCCAGGCCGCGCTGCACCACGCTGGGCGGTACCACCAGGGCGGCTTTTTCCACGGCGGTCCGGATCTTGATGGTCACCAGCTGGCCGGGCCAGAGCTTTTGCCCGGGATTGCTGAATTCGGCCTTGGCGCGGATGGTCCCGGTATTGGTGTCGATCTGGTTGTCGATCAGGCTCAGGTGGCCTTCGCCCAGGCGCTCGCCTGTGGCGGAGTCGGTATCGGCGCCCAGGTAGGCGTCCACCGTTGCCGGGTGTTCGGCGACCAGCAGCCCCTGCAGGGTCGGCAGCATCTGTTGCGGCAAGGAGAACTCGACCGCGATCGGGTCGATCTGGGTCACCGAGAACAGGCCCTGGGTATCGCTGGTGCGCAGGAAGTTGCCTTCGTCGACGGTGCGGATGCCAACGCGGCCGGACACCGGCGAGCGGATCTGGGTGTAGGACAACTGCACCTGCGCCGCATCGATGGCGGCCTGGTTGCCCTGGGCGCTGGCCTTGAGCTGGTTGACCAATGCTTGCTGCTGGTCGTAGGTCTGCTTGGACACACCATCATCTACCGACAGCAGCTTGTAGCGCTTGAGGTTGACCTGGGCCACCTGCAGTTGCGCCTGGTTTTCCGCCAGTTGCGCCCGGGCCTGGTCGAGGCTGGCGCGGATCGAGCGGTCGTCGATGGTCGCCAGCAGATCGCCGGCCTTGACCAGTTGGCCTTCCTTGACCAGCAAACGGGTGAGGATGCCGTCGACCTGGGGCCGGATCACCACGCTGTGCAGCGACAGCACCGAGCCGATGCCACTGACATACCGCGGCACATCCCGCTGGGCGACGCTGATCACCCGCACCGGTACGGCGGTCGGCGCCGCCAGTTTGGCGCTGGGCGGCTTGAGCAGGTGCCACAGGCCAGCGGCGGCGAGGACGGCGAGCACGCCTGCGAGCACAAGGGTTGTTTTCCGATTACGCATGGACGCCAGCGCCGGGGGGCAGATGGGACGGGAGGATGGCCCGTATCGATGGCCCCTTTATAGCCGACCGACCGGGTCAGCAACGTGACGCCTGCCTGACAGCGCTGTCAGCAAAGGCCGACCTATGACCCTGGCCCATGACGGTCGCGGCAGGCCAAAGATCCGCAACGTCGGTATACTGCCGGCCTTCGCGGCCCGCTTTCGCGGGCCCGGCCTTTGCTTTTCACCCGGAGCTTCCATGACTACCCCAGCACAACCGCCTGTGTCCGACGCTCCCAGCGCCGACCAGGTCGATGACGCCAGCGCGCCTGGCGAAGGCAAATCGGCGATCGCGCCGTTCAAGTTTCCGTTCAAGCCGTCCGAGTTCGCCCAGGCCAAGAACGCCCAGCAACCCTGGTACAAGAACGGCGCCACCAACGGCCACACCAAGACCCCAGGCGCGGCGCCACCCGGCACCCGTCGCTCGATGGGCAAGCGCTGAACCTGAGCTTTTGTAGGACTTCGACGACCTTCAGATCTTGCGCACCCTTCAGATGCGATAGCAGCCCGCGGCAGCGGCTACAGATCAGGCCGCGCGCAGGGAAATGAAGGCGTAGGTGAGCGGCGCCTCGGTTACCACCTGGGCGCCGGCGTCCTGCACCTGCCCGGCAATGTCAGCACCGGATACATGGAACAGCCACTCGCTGGCCGGCGCGGCCAGCGGTTGCGCCTGGACCCGCTCGATGGCTTCGGCGAGGGCGGCCATGTCCGGCAGGTAGGCGGTAAAGCCATCGCCCTTGAGCGCGGTGGTGTGAATGCCCAGCAGTTGGCAGATGGCTTGTTTGCTGTGGATATCGTCGCGGTCGGCCTGGCGTGAGCGTTGGATCAGTTCGGCCAGTTCCAGGTCCGCCAGCTCGCCGCCGACGATCAGCTCCGGGCCTTTTTCCCAGGATTCGGGTGGGCATTCCTTGATCGCCGGGTTGAGGGGGATGTGCGGGTTGATTTCCATCGGGTAGATGCGGCACACCAGCGGCCGGCGCTCATAGATCCGGCACAGCTGGTCTTCGTCAAGATTCCGGCAGGGGCCGACGTTGTAGGCGGCGAAGGTGATCGCCACATGGGCCTGGGCATTGCCGCTGGGCACCACACAGGAGCGCCGTTCGGCGTGCTCACGCTGCTCGGCCGGCAGCCCCAGGCCGTTGCTCAGGAACCCCTCCACCAGCACTATCACCTGGCCGCCATCCAGCGCCCACTGGCGGGCTTCGCCGAGGGTCAGGGGAACGTGGTGATCGTTGCAGCACTTGCCGCAGCCTACGCAGGAAAAACGAGTATTCATTGAGCCAGCAGCCATAGTCGAAAGGCGGAAGCGGCGACGGAATGACTCACATCGCCCTGTGAATAGCGCTCTCGAAGCAAGTTATGCGCCAGTCACCGACCCTTGGCTTCGAGGGCGGGGCGAATCGAATCCCACTCGGTGACATGGGCGCTCTTGCGCTGTTTGTCGTACAGGCACAGTTCGACGCCAATCTGGCCCTTCATGTGTTTTTGCGGGTACTGGCCCTGGAGCAACAGGGCGCTGTAGCCGACCCGGTCGTCGAACTGCGCGGCGTTGCCCAGCACTTTGACATTCTTCAGCTGGCTGGCCTTGGTGCAACTGGCCCGCACCTGCTTGTCGAATGTCGCCCAGGCGTCCGGGCTGGAGGCCTGGGCCTGGCTGGCGAGAAGGGCGGTCAGGCAGGCGAGGCTCAGAGACAGGGCTTTCATGGCGGGGCGTTCCTTCGTTCACGGGTGTGCGAGGGAGTATGCCTGCGGCAGCGGCTACAGGCGTTACAGCGGCGTGTGGGGAACCTGCTCGCGGCGGATCGCGACCATGCCGACGCTGTCGTACAGCCCGCGAGCTCGCTGGTTGTCTTCCAGCACCCGCAGGTCGACAAAGGCTTCGCGGCGCTGGCGGAAGACCTCGAAGGCCTGCAGCAGCAAGGCCCGGCCCAGGCCCTGGCCGCGAGCCCGCGGATGCACCACCAGATCCTTGATATAGGCGCTGGTCCAGCACTGGATCACCCCGACGACGCCCTCGGCATCCTGGGCCACCAGGCACAGTTGCGGGTCGTATTCGGCGTCGCTTTCGAAACGTTGGCGCCAGCTGTCCAGCTCCGGCACGCGACCGCCGCCGTCCTGATAACCGAGGTGCATCAGGCCATGCACCGCTTCGGCCAGCTCGGGCCGATAGCTGTCGAGGCTGAAGGCGGCGGGCCAACTGGCGGCCGCCGGTTGCCCGGTCAGGTCGCGGCGCATCAGCAGGCAGTAGTTGTCGGCCATGGCTCAGGCGCTCTGGGCGGCGATGTGACGGGCCGCTTCGATCAGGCAGCGGGTCAGGTCCGGCGAGGAGAACTTGGTCAGTACCGCGTTGGCGCCGGCCAGGCGGGCCTTTTCCGCGTTCATGGCGCTGTCCAGCGAGGTATGCAGCAAGACATAAAGATGGGCGAAGTCCGGGGTCTCGCGCAGGGTGCGGGTCAGGGCGTAACCGTCCATCTCCGACATCTCGATGTCCGAGACGATCAGGTTGATCTCCTGGGCGGTGCCTTGCAGGTCCAGCAGGCAGTCGATGGCCTCCTTGGCGCTGCGCGCGGTGTGGCATTGCAGGCCGAGATTGCGCAGGGTATGCACCGACTGCTGCAGGGCCACCTGGCTGTCGTCGACCACCAGGATCCGCGCGTTACCCAGCAGTTCGGCGTCTTCCATGCTCAGCTCGGTCGGCGCGGTTTCGATCTGCGCCGGGGCGATGCCGTGGATGACTTTCTCGATGTCCAGCACTTGCACCAGGGTGCCGTCGACCTGGGTGACCCCGGTGATATAGGACTTGACCCCGCCGGAGCCGTAGGGCGGTGGGCGGATGTCGGTGGTCAGGCAATGCACGATCTTGCTCACCGCCTGCACATGCAGGCCCTGCTTGGAGCGGCTGACGTCGGTGACGATCAGGCAGCCACCCTCGGGGTCTTCCAGCGGCCGTTCGCCGATGGCCCGGCTCAGGTCGATGACCGACAGCGAATTGCCGCGCAGGGTGGCGATGCCTTTCACGTGGGGGTGCGATTCCGGCAGTTTGGTCAGCGGCGGGCAGGGGATGATTTCACTGACTTTGAGCAGGTTGATTGCCATCAGCTTGCCGCTGCGCAAGGTGAACAGCAGAAGCGAAAGGGAATCTGCGCGGGCTTTGTTGGAAGACATAAAAACCTTCTGTGGAAAAAAGGTGGTTCGCGCCATGGGCCGCGAACAGCGAGCGATAACGGGTTATCGACGTGTAGAGGGCTGGCTTTAGCGGCTTTGTCGGTTTGGGGATCTATTGCGACAGTGTAGGAGCGCGTTCGCTCCTGCATGGTTCGCACTCTCTATTTCAGTCCCAGACGCTTGGCCATGCGCCCCAGGTTGGCGCGGTCCAGGCCCAGCTCGCGGGCGGCGCTGGCCCAGTTGTGCTGGTGGCGTTCAAGGCAAGTGCTGATCAGTTGGCGCTGATAGTTTTCGGTGGCCTGGCGCAGATCGCCGATGCCTGGGTTGTCTGCCTGTTCTGTTGGGGCCGGGGCCAGGGGCGCGGTCGGCGCCGAGGCGTCCGGCAGGTCCAGGTCGGCGGCGCTCAGGCTGAGGATCTTCGGCCGCTCGCGGCAGTTGCCCAGGGCCTTGAGGGCGCTGCGGCCGATCAGGTGTTCCAGCTCACGCACGTTGCCCGGCCAGGAATAGGCCAGCAGCGCCGCCTGGGCATCGCTGGTCAGGCGCAGGCTGCCCAGGCCCATGCGCGAGCGATTCTGTTCGAGGAAGTAGCCGCTGAGCAGCAACACATCGCGGCCACGGTCGCGCAGGGCCGGCACCAGCAATGGGTAAACGCTGAGGCGGTGATAGAAGTCAGCGCGATAACGGCCGCTACGCACTTCTTCGGCCAGGTCGCGGTTGGTGGCGGCAATCAGCCGCACGTCGACCTGATGTTCCTGGTCCGAGCCCAGGCGTTGCAGCTGGCCGCTTTGCAGCACGCGCAGCAGCTTGGCCTGCACAGTCAGCGACAACTCGCCTACTTCGTCGAGAAACAGCGTGCCGCCATTGGCCAGCTCGAATTTGCCGCGGCGGTCGTTGGTAGCGCCGGTAAAGGCGCCCCGCACATGGCCGAACAGTTCGCTTTCCACCAGGGTGTCGGGCAGGGCGGCGCAGTTGAGGCTGATCAGCGGCTTGTCGGCCCGGGGCGAGGCGGCGTGGATGGCCTGGGCCACCAGTTCCTTGCCGACCCCGGTTTCACCGGTGATCAGCACCGTCAGGTCGCTGCCGCCGACCAGGCCGATTTCCTCCAATAGGCGTTTGTGGGCCTTGCTCTGGCCGATCATCTCGCGATTCTGGCCGCTGGCCTGGCGATAGACCTCGGCGCGCTGGTGTTCGTCTTCGGCGCGCAGGGCCAGGCGCTCGATGCGCTCGGCGGCGTTGACGGTGGCCGCCGCCAGGCTGGCGAACGCCTGCAGGGCATCCAGTTCGATGGGTTCGAAGCTCTGTGGGTCGAGGGCATCCAGGGTCAGCAGGCCCCAGGGGCGCTCGTCGATAAACAGCGGGCAGCCCATGCAGTCGTGGACTTCCAGGTGTTCGTGCAGGCCATCCACCAAGCCGTCGTAAGGGTCCGGCAAGTCGCTGTCGCTGGCGAAGCGGGTAGGGCCGGGATGGCTGAGCAGGGCGGCAAAACGCGGGTGTTCGCTGACCTTGAAGCGCCGGCCCAGAGTGTCGGTGCTCAGGCCGTCCACCGCCAGCGGCACCAGCCATTCGCCATCCAGGCGCAGCAGCGCGGCGGCGTCGCAGGGCAGCAGGGCGCGCATGGCTTCCAGCAGGCGGCGGTAGCGCTCGCCTTCGGGCAGTTCGCGGGACAGGTCGGAGACCAGGGGCAGCAAGGCAGTGAGCAGGGATTTTGCGGTCATAATGACTCCGTATGGTCTTAATGACTATAAATGCTGCTTTGTCGATATGACTACAAGTATTTTAAGTTATTGATTTATATGGTTTTTATTGTTGGCACGGAAACTGATAGGTAAAGGGTAACCTGCAAGAAGTCAGAAAGCTCAGGAGTAGTACCTATGCTTAGCGTCGAAGATCGTGCCATCATCAAATCCACCGTGCCGTTGCTGGAAAGCGGTGGCGAAGCCCTGATCACCCACTTCTACCGGATGATGCTCTCCGAGTATCCGCAAGTGCGCCCACTGTTCAACCAGGCGCACCAGGCCAGCGGCGACCAGCCACGGGCCCTGGCCAACGGCGTATTGATGTACGCCCGGCACATCGACCAGCTCGACCAGTTGGGCGACCTGGTGGCGAAGATCATCAACAAGCACGTGGCCCTGCAGATCCTGCCGGAGCATTACCCGATCGTCGGCAGTTGCCTGCTGCGTGCCATCTCCGAAGTGCTGGGCGAGGAGATCGCCACGCCGGCGGTGATGAACGCCTGGGGCGCGGCCTATAACCAGCTGGCGGACATCCTGATCGGTGCCGAAGGCGCGATCTACGACCAGAAGGCCCAGGCCCCGGGCGGCTGGCGCGGTGCGCGGGAATTCAAGCTGGTCCGCCGGGAGCAGGAGAGCGCGGAAATCACCTCGTTCTATTTCGAGCCTGTGGATAACGGCCCGATTCTCGCCGCCGAGCCGGGTCAGTACATCGGCATGCAACTGTTCCTCGATGGTGAGGAAATCCGCCGCAACTACTCGCTGTCGGCCCTGTCCGACGCCGGTCAGTACCGCATCAGCGTCAAGCGCGAAGCCGGTGGCCGCGCTTCCAACTATTTGCACGATCAGATGCAGGTTGGCGCCAGCATCCAGCTGTTCCCGCCGGCGGGCGAATTCACCCTGGCGGACAGCGACAAGCCGCTGGTGCTGATCAGCGGTGGCGTCGGCATCACTCCGACCCTGCCGATGCTCGAGGCCGCCCTGGCCAGCCAGCGTCCGGTGCACTTTATCCACTGCGCGCGCAATGGCGGGGTGCATGCGTTCCGCGATTGGGTCGACGGCCTGGCCGCGCGTCACCCGCAACTCAAGCGCTTCTACTGCTATGCCGAAGACGACGGCGTCAGCCCGGTGGCGGACAAGGTCGGCCTGCTGAGCCAGGAGCAACTGGCCGAATGGTTGCCGCAGGAGCGTGACCTGGACGCCTACTTCCTTGGCCCGAAAGCCTTCATGGCGGCGATCAAGCGCCACCTCAAGGCCCTGGGCGTACCGGAAAAACAAAGCCGCTACGAGTTCTTCGGCCCGGCCGCGGCACTGGAGTAACCCCACCGGCCAGCCTCCGCCCGGAGGCTGGCCTCTTGTAGCCGCTGGCGCAGCCAGCTGCTACAGGGCACAGGCCGCACTCGTAAAAATCCTTTAAAGGTTAATCCGTTCTTAACCTGTTTATCGTTAATTCCCCGATGCTGATGATAGGCGCTCGTTCGCACTGATCAGGATCATCCCATGCAACTCTCAGCCATTCCCCGCATCACCCTGGCCGCAACCTTGCTCGCCAGTCCCCTGGTTTTTGCCGAGCCGGCCTTGCTCCAGGCGCAGACCCTGGTCGTCGATCAGAGCCTGCCCAAGGTCCAGCGTGAAGCCATGGAGCTGGCTGCGAGGCGCTACGGCAGTTTCTGGAACAGCGGCGATGAAAGCCTGGCCAAGGCCGCGCTGGCGGAGAACTTCGTCGATATGACGCCGCCTGCGGGGCGGGTCCAGGGCCCGACCGGGCCGCTGCTGGCGTCGCGGTTCTTTCGCACGGCGGTGCCGGACCTGAGCGCACAAATCGAGCAGATGATCGTGGCCGGGGATCGGGTGGTGGTGCATCTGCATTTTCGCGGGCACTTCAGCGGGACCTTCAATGCACTCAAAGGTCATGGTCAGCGTGTAGACTTCCGGGCAACCGATATCTATCAGATCGCCGATGGCCGGATCACGGCCAATTGGCATATCGAAGACAACCTCAGCCTGATGCAGCAGTTGCAAACGCTGCCGTCGGGTTGAGCCACAGACAGAAAGGAATTGAGGATGACTGACGACACACTGCGTTTGGGGCGCGAGCGACGCTTTCTGGTGTTGCTGGGGGTGATCTGCCTGGCGCTGATCGGCGGCGCGCTGTACATGCAGGTGGTGCTGGGCGAGGCGCCTTGCCCGCTATGCATCCTGCAGCGCTATGCGTTTTTGCTGATCGCGATTTTCGCCTTCATCGGCGCCGCCATGCGCAGCCGTCGCAGCCTCACTGTGTTGGAAGCCCTGGTAATGATCAGCGCGCTGTTCGGCGCGGCGGTGGCGGGGCATCACGTCTACACCCAGGCCAACCCCGCGGTCAGCTGTGGCATCGATGTGCTGCAGCCGATCGTCGACAGTCTGCCGCTGGCGACCGTCTTCCCCCTGGGGTTCCAGGTCGATGGCTTCTGCTCCACGCCGTACCCGCCGGTGCTGGGCCTGTCCCTGGCGCAATGGGCGCTGGCGGCCTTTGTGCTGACCCTGGTGCTGGTGCCGCTGGGCATCATTCGTAACCGTCGCAAAAGCGCCTGATCCGGCGCAAAAAAGCCCCGGTCCCGATGTTCGGGAGCGGGGCTTTTTTGCGTGTAGGACAATGTGCGAAAGGGGCGTGATATGGGGCAATCGGATGCGCGATAAAAGTGCGACATGTTGTCACATGGCGGTGTCGCAGCTGTGTTTCAGCAGATGACGTCGAGACGATTTTTCTTGCACCAGGAGCGAAAAAAGTCTGTCAGTTCGTGTCGACGTGGTGAACCGCAAAACACGCATAGCCGGCTATCTAAATAAATCGTTTCAGCCCTCGTTTTACAAGGGATAGCGCGATGCCATCGGTGGATTTTCCGTTGGTGAAAGGCCCCTTTTTCGACCTGGCTGGAAGGCGTTTTCGGGGCTTTTTATTGCGAATGAATATCGATATGATCGCGACCCGTTGCAATAATCGCCACGTATTGTTGCGCGAACCGATAAAAATTATTTCGGGATAAGACATGGTTTATAAAACGCTACATATCTACAATCGCCCGCACTGAATTTCCGGCGCTGCTCACCCCTGAGCTTACGGCGGCGGTCGAGGGGCGTTGGACGCTCCATGCGACCCCAGGTGTCGGCACCTTCCAAATATCCGCACCAAATGGAATTGGTCTGTAACAAGGCCTTTGACCACGAATTCGAATAAGAACTCACTGCTAGCCCAGGATTTGTCAAACAGCGCGTAACGCGCCGGGCAGGCCCTTATTCAATCGAAGAAAAAATGCCAACCCTTGGCACGGTGAAGTGTTGGCCATCAAAACCCAACTGCATTGCGCAAGCTGCTTTAGAGGTCGTGAGATGAGTAAAAACAGGTACCCCCGATTACTAGGCTTTTTGCCGCTGCTTGGCATGATGTTAATGCTGGGAGGCTGCAAGTGGACCTTGCTCGACCCGAAAGGACAGGTCGGTCTGGATGAGCGAAACCTGATCATCACCGCTACCCTGCTGATGCTGCTGGTCGTGATTCCGGTGATCGTGATGACCTTCGCGTTTGCCTGGAAATACCGCGCGTCCAACACCAACGCGACCTACGCGCCCAAGTGGTCGCACTCCACCAAGATCGAAATCGCGGTGTGGCTGGTCCCGATCCTCATCATCATTGCCCTGGGTTATGTGACCTACAAGTCCACCCACGCGCTGGACCCGTACCGTCCGCTGGAATCCGACGTCAAGCCGATCAACATCGAAGTGGTCGCGCTGGACTGGAAGTGGCTGTTCATCTACCCGGACCAGGGTATCGCCACTGTTAACCAAATCCGGTTCCCGGAGCACACTCCGCTGAACTTCAAGATCACCTCCGACGCCGTGATGAACTCGTTCTTCATCCCTGCTCTGGGCGGCCAGATCTACGCGATGGCAGGCATGCAGACCAAGCTGCACCTGATCGCCAACCAGAAAGCTGAAATGGAAGGCATCTCCGCTAACTACAGTGGCGCTGGCTTCACCGGCATGAAATTCAAAGCGATCTCGACGAGCCAGGAAGATTTCGACGCCTGGGTAGCCGAAGTCAAGGCCGCACCTAAACAGCTTGATCAAGCTGAATACGAAGCCCTTGCCAAACCTAGCCAGAACAACCCTGTCGCGCTGTACTCCTCGTACACGCCGGACCTGTTTCAGAAAATTGTCGACAAGTATGAAGGCATGAAACCAGGCAAGCCGGTCAAGCACGAGAAGAAAGAAGTGGCCGCTGTGGAAGGGACTGACATGAGCTCGCATTCAGCTGCTGGGGCAGAGGAGTAAACGATGTTTGGTAAATTAAGTCTGGACGCGATACCGTTCCACGAGCCGATTGTCATGGTGACCGTTGCCATGATCATCCTCGGTGGTCTGGCGCTTGTCGCGGGTATCACGTACTTCAAGAAGTGGTCCTACCTGTGGACCGAATGGCTGACTTCGGTCGACCACAAGAAAATCGGCGTGATGTACATCATCGTCGCCATGGTCATGCTCCTGCGTGGTTTTGCCGACGCGATCATGATGCGTACCCAGCTGGCCATGGCCACCGAGGGTTCGCCGGGCTACCTGCCTCCTGAACACTATGACCAGATCTTCACCGCCCACGGTGTGATCATGATCATCTTCATGGCGATGCCATTCTTCACCGGCCTGATGAACCTTGCAGTGCCGCTGCAGATCGGCGCGCGTGACGTTGCCTATCCGTTCCTCAACTCCCTGAGCTTCTGGCTGCTGGTTTCCGGCGTCGTGCTGATCAACCTGTCCCTGGGCGTCGGCGAATTCGCCAAGACCGGCTGGGTTGCGTATCCGCCGCTGTCGGGCCTGCAATACAGTCCGGGCGTGGGTGTCGACTACTACATCTGGGCGCTACAGCTATCCGGGCTAGGGACGACGCTGACGGGGGTCAACTTCCTGGCCACCGTGCTGAAAATGCGTACCCCGGGCATGAAGATGATGGACATGCCGATCTTCACCTGGACCTGCACCTGGGCCAACGTGCTGATCGTGGCTTCGTTCCCGATCCTGACCGCTACCCTGGCACTGCTGACCCTCGACCGTTACATGGATTTCCACATTTTCACCAATGAACTTGGTGGCAATCCAATGATGTACGTGAACCTGTTCTGGGCTTGGGGTCACCCTGAGGTGTACATCCTGATCCTGCCGGCGTTCGGTATCTTCTCCGAAGTCATCTCGACCTTCTCGGGCAAGCGTCTGTTCGGCCACCACTCGATGATCTACGCTTCCGGCGCGATCTCGGTACTGGGCTTCATGGTTTGGCTGCACCACTTCTTCACCATGGGTTCGGGTGCCAGCGTCAACGCCTTTTTCGGCCTGGCGACCATGCTGATTTCCATCCCGACGGGGGTGAAGCTGTTCAACTGGCTGTTCACCATCTACCACGGCCGTCTGCGTATCACCAGCCAGGTTCTGTGGACCCTGGGCTTCATGGTGACCTTCGCCATCGGCGGCATGACCGGCGTACTGCTGGCCATCCCGGGTGCTGACTTCGTCCTGCACAACAGCCTGTTCGTGATCGCGCACTTCCACAACGTGATCATCGGTGGTGCTGTATTCGGCTACATCGCTGGTTTCAGCTTCTACTTCCCGAAAGCGTTCGGCTTCAAGCTGCACGAAGGCTGGGGCAAGGCTGCATTCTGGTTCTGGATCTCGGGCTTCTTCGTCGCGTTCATGCCGCTCTATGCACTGGGCTTCATGGGCATGACCCGTCGCCTGAACGCCACTACCAACCCTGAGTGGGTGCCGTACCTGTACGTCGCCATGTTCGGTGCGGTGATGATCGCCATCGGTATCGCCTGCCAGCTGATCCAGCTGTACGTCAGCGTGCGTGATCGCAAGCAGAACCAGACCGTTTCCGGCGACCCGTGGAATGCCCACACCCTGGAATGGTCGACTTCGTCGCCACCACCGTTCTACAACTTCGCCGTACTGCCGAAGGCCAATGGCATCGACCCGTTCACCGAAGCCAAGGAAAACGGTACCGCGTACCAGAAGCCTGCTCGTTATGAACCGATCCACATGCCGAACAACACCGCCACCGGCCTGGTGATGGGTGCTCTGCTGACCGTCTTCGGTTTCGCGATGATCTGGCACATCTGGTGGCTGGCGATCGCTAGCCTGGCCGGTACCGTGATCTATTTCGTGATCCACGCGGCTCGTGATGATCAAGGCTACATGGTGCCGGTCGACGTGATCGAACGCATCGAAGCCGAGCAGCACGCTCGCCTGGTAGCCGAGAAGAAGATTCCGGCCAACCGTGTAGAAACCTCGTTGGAACAGGCTTAAACCATGTCGAACTTAGTGACCAATGCTGGACACACCCATGTCGATGACCATGGGCACGATGACCATCACCACGACTCGGGCGAGATGACCGTATACGGTTTCTGGCTCTACCTGATGACCGACTGCATTCTGTTTGCGTCGATCTTCGCGGTGTACGCGGTACTGGTAAACAACGTAGCGGGTGGCCCGTCGGGCCACGACATCTTCGAACTGCCTTACGTGCTCGGCGAAACCGCCTTGCTGCTGTTCAGTTCGATCACCTACGGCTTCGCCATGCTGGCGTTCTTCCGGGGTAACAAGAAGCAGGTCCTGGGCTGGCTGGCCCTGACCTTCCTGTTCGGCCTGGGCTTCATCGGCATGGAGATCAACGAGTTCCACCTGCTGATCTCCGAAGGCTACGGCCCTAGCCGCTCAGGCTTTCTGTCCGGGTTCTTCACCCTGGTCGGCACCCACGGTCTGCACGTGACCGCTGGCCTGATCTGGATGGCGATCATGATGTATCAGGTCAACAAGCACGGCCTGACCGCAACCAACAAGACCCGCCTGAGCTGCCTGAGCCTGTTCTGGCACTTCCTGGACGTGGTCTGGATCTGCGTCTTCACCGTTGTTTACCTGATGGGGACTATGTAATGGCTAATGCACACTCCCATGACAGCCATGATGCTGGCCACGGCAGCGTAAAGTCGTACGCCATCGGCTTCATCCTGTCGGTGATCCTGACAATCATCCCGTTCGGCCTGGTGATGTACCCGACCCTGCCGAAATCCATCACCTTGATGATCGTGCTCGCCTTCGCGGTGATCCAGGTCCTGGTTCACCTGGTGTACTTCCTGCACCTGGACCGCTCCGAGGCCCAGCGTAACAACGTGATTGCGTTCGTCTTCGCTGCCCTGGTGATCGTCCTGCTGGTTGGTCTGTCGTTGTGGATCATGTTCAGCATCCACACCTACATGATGGCGAAGTGAGGTAAGACCCGATGTCGCTCAAGCACTTTATCCAAATCACCAAACCGGGGATCATTTTCGGTAACGTGCTTTCTGTGGCGGGCGGTTTTTTCCTGGCCTCCAAGGGACATGTCGATCTGGCCATCTTCCTGGCCGCGATGATCGGCACGTCCCTGGTGGTAGCTTCCGGTTGCGTGTTCAACAACTGCATCGACCGCGACATCGACCTGAAGATGGAGCGCACCAAGAACCGCGTGCTGGTTCAGGGCCTGATCTCCCTGAAAGTGGCACTGGTCTACGCGACCATCCTGGGTGTCGCCGGCGTTGCGTTGTTGTACAAGGTGGCCAATCCGCTGGCGGCGCTGTTTGCCGTGATCGGCTTTGTCATCTACGTCGGCTTCTACAGCCTGTACCTCAAGCGCAAGTCGGTGCACGGCACGCTGGTGGGCAGCCTGTCCGGGGCGATGCCGCCGGTGATCGGTTACGTGGCCGTGAGCAACAGCTTCGACATGGCCGCGCTGACCCTGCTGGTGATGTTCAGCCTGTGGCAGATGCCGCATTCCTACGCCATCGCGATCTTTCGCTTCAACGATTACCTGGCCGCATCGATTCCGGTGCTGCCAGTGAAGCGCGGCATCCTGGTGGCCAAGAAGCACATCCTGCTCTACATCCTGGCGTTCCTGGTGGCGACCCTGATGCTGACCTTCAGCGGTTATGCCGGCATGAGCTACCTGGCCGTCGCGGCCGCGATGGGCATGTACTGGCTGTACATGGCCTGGACCGGCTACAAGGCGGTGGACGACACCGTCTGGGCCCGCAAGCTGTTCGTGTTCTCGATCTTCACCATCACCGCGCTGAGCGTGATGATGTCCCTGGATTTCAAGGTACCGAGCGAACTGCTGCTGACCTACGCGCCATAAGCTGCAAAGGCTGTAAAAAAGCCCCGCCTTCGAGAGAAGCGCGGGGCTTTTTATTGAGTGTCAGTCAGTGGGCTGTTTAAATATTCAAAATGACTCTATTCATGCAGGAAGCAGAAAGATGAAGAAAAAAGCCGTTGTCGTATTCAGTGGCGGGCAGGACTCGACAACCTGTCTGATCCACGCATTGCCGCTCTATGATGAAGTGCACTGTATTACCTTTGATTACGGTCAGCGCCATCGCGCAGAAATAGAAGTGGCGCAGCAGCTCGCGAAGCAGCTGGGGGCGACAGTCCACAAAGTGCTGGATGCTTCGTTGCTCAATGAGTTGGCGATCAGCAGTCTCACTCGAGACAATATTCCGGTTCCGACGGTGAACAGTTCAGGCGAAAGCCTGCCTAGCACTTTCGTGCCGGGAAGAAACATTCTGTTTCTGACCCTGGCCTCTATCTATGCCTACCAGGTAAAGGCTGAAACGGTCATTACGGGGGTGTGTGAAACGGACTTCTCTGGTTATCCCGATTGCCGTGACGAGTTTGTAAAGGCCTTGAACAAGGCCGTCGAGTTGGGCATGGAATACCGCCTGCGTCTTGAGACGCCACTGATGTGGCTGAACAAGGCGCAGACGTGGGCCCTGGCGGATTATCACAATCAGTTGAGCCTGATTCGCGAGCAGACCCTGACTTGCTACAACGGCGTGATTGGCAGCGGTTGTGCCAATTGCGATGCCTGCAATCTTCGTGGCAGAGGGCTGAATGATTATCTGGGGAACAAGACAGCAGTCATGGATAGCTTGAAAAGCAAGATGAATTTGCAATGAAGGCTTGATCGACAGCATGCCAATGGATTTCAACACTGCATCCACCTGCCGGATGAGTGTTGAATCCATCAGCTTGAGACAATAGGGGTTGTACTATTTTGTCTGACTATCCGTCATGTATCTTTTGAACAGTGACCTTGCTCCATAGGCAGGCAAGATGTTGAAGAAGGCAAAGCACACCTTGATCGCGATCTGCACATAAATCATGTTCAGGATGTCGTTGTTTTGCATCGAGCCATAAAAGGCAATGTAGCAAAACACGAAGCTGTCGATAATGACCGCGAACAGCGTACTCAAGAATATCCGCAGGAACAGGAACCTGGAGTTCGTCAGCTCTTTTATCTTGCACAGCAAGTACGAGTTTATGTTTTCAGAAACCAGGAAAGACACAGAGGACGCCACCAGAACGGATGACACATGAATGATCACGTCGTTGTACGGGGTGTCGAGCTTCCAGCCTGGCAGGCCGGGGAGAAAGGTCGAACCATAGAGCAGGATGATAATCATGGCGTTGCTGGCAAAGGCAAAGAAAATCGCTTTTCTTGCCAGCCTGAGTCCGAAGTTCTCGTTCAACAGGTCAACGATCAAGAATGTCAGAGGGTAAAGGAAGGTACCCGGAGTGATAATGATGCCAAGGGATTCAAGATAAATGGGCTTGGTTGCGGCAATGCTGGTGAATATATAGAAGGTAAAGAGCAGTAGATTGAGGATGATATAAATCATCCATGAGCTTTCGTGGCGGTCATTCAGGTCGTATGCGGTCAGCGCTCCTCCTTGGGAGTAGAACTTCTTGTAAATATTTTTAACTTCCATTTTGTTCAGGTTTTCCATTATTTCGCTGTTAAGCACTTCGCTCAGTTTGATCTTTATGACTTTGCCTGTAGCGATGATCATGATCACGGCCAGGTTCTTGTTGTTCTCAAAGCCCAGAAGTTTATATTTGCTGTTCTCGAGTTCGCCTTCATACGCTGTCATTGAATCGCTCCTCGATGATGTCACCCACCACAAAAACTCGGTCTGAGTCGGAGCATGGCTCATTGATGATGAACAGCTTTTTTGTCTGCCTGTCGTAGACCAGTTTTTCCTTGTCGTCGGTCGACGTTCCCTTTTGAATGATCAAGAGGTCGCCGACCTCGTACATGCCCTTGATCTCATTCTCGAGCAGCACCGCTATCAAGTTGTAGGATGCGCCGAAGTAATAGGTCAATGGATAAAGTATGGCCAGTTCGCCAATCCGTTTGTCCATGTTGATCATCAGCAGGCTTTCCTTGAGGATCGGAACCGCCGCCGGGTTCATGTTTCCTTGTGGGGAAATACTGCTGTCGATGATCTCCTTCTCTTCAAAATCGACGGTTTCTATTTCTTCGTAGGAGACACCGAAGAAATCGGAGATTTTGCGAATGGTGGATTGCTGTACGTTGCTGACCTTGCCTTCCAGAATGTTGTAGATGGTCGTTCTGGTCAGGCCGCTGGCATTGCACAAAGACAGTTGCGTCTCGCCGCGACTTTTTATCAGGTATTTGATATTGCTCTTCAAATACTCTGTTCTTTCTCTTCTGTGCATCAAATGCTCACCATTTCCTTATAGTCGCCACGCATAGAGTCTTTCATAGAGGGCGTGGCTTGCATGACATTCAACTGCTCGACGTCAAAAGTGAGAACAGTCGGATTGATGCGGCAAGAGCTTGTCGGCTTCTTTCGTGGTCGGTACCAACTCGCTAGCGCTCCTTTAGCCAGCCTGCATCCATCCTGGAATATTTCGTTGTCGGTATAGGGCGCGCTCGGAATCCTTGGGAGGGTTCGGATCGGGGCGCTGCGGGGGGCAAGTGTTGCATGTCCCAGTCATGACAATAAAGCCCCGAAATGCGCGGTGCCGTCGCCTTGAAGGGCGAGCATTCAGCCGCAACGCAAATCTGCTGTTCCTTCCCATTCCTCGGAAAAGAAGCATTTTGTTTGGAAAATGTTTAATTTTTTGATTAATTGGCTGCTTGCGAACGTTAAACCAGGAAGCGTGCTGTCGTTCGTGGCACGCAAATGACAAGGAAGGAACACCGAACGATGGCAGCTTATACAGAACTACTCAGGAACCAGGCCGACCTGCTGCGACAAGGTCTGGCGGATCTGCGAGCAGAAGACACCGAACTGGCTGGGATCCTGGACGCTGAAGTCACGCGTCAACACCGCACACTGTCTCTGGTTTCATCTTCCTGCGCGGCCAACCCGCGAATCCTCGCGGCGTCTGCCTCGGCACTGGTCAACGTCACCGCCGAGGGCGCACCAGGCAAGCGCCATCAGGTTGGTTGCGAGAACGTCGATCTGGTCGAGTCTCTGGCGATTCGCAGGGCGCGGGAGTTGTTCGGGGCGCAATATGCCAGCGTACAGTCACACTCCGCCTCGAACGCCAACTACCAGGTGCTGGCTGCCCTGCTCGAACCCGGGGACACCATTCTCGGCATGGCCCTCGATCATGGCGGGCATCTGACCCACGGCAGCCCTGTCGCATTCACCGGCACCCACTACAAGGCGATCCGCTACGGCACCACATCGCAGGGCGTGATCGATTACGCAGAGGTTCGCCACCTGGCGCTCGCCCATCGTCCGCGCATCATCATCTGCGGTGCGACCGCCTATTCCCGGGTCGTGGACTTCCAACGCTTTCGCGCTATTGCCGATGAGGCCGGGGCCATCCTGCTGGCGGACATCTCCTATATCGCCGGGCTGGTCGCAACGGGGCGGCATCCGAGCCCGATCGACGTGGCGCATGTCACCACCGCTTGTACCCACAAGCAACTCGCGGGGCCTCGTGGCGGCCTCATCCTTTCCGGGCGGGACGCCGACACCAAGGTTCCCGGCCTGAGGGGGAGCTTCAGTCGTGTCCTTGAGCGAGCGGTATTCCCCAGGATGCAGGGCTCGCCGGCGGTCAACATGATCGCTGCCAAGGCCGCCGCGCTGGGCTACGCGATGTCCCCGGAGTTCGACGCCTACATGGGGCGGATTCGCAGCACGGCCGATGCAATGGCCAGCGCATTCATGGCGCAGGACTACGAGGTCGTGGGCGGGGGGACGGAGAACCACACGATTCTGCTCAGGTTGCGTGGGGGCATCAGCGGTTCGATTGCCGCCTCGGCACTGGAGCGATGCGGCATCATGGTGAGTAAAAACCGCGCACTGGGGGAAACCCGATCCTCATTCGTCGCCAATGGCTTGTGTATCGGCACGGGTTCCATCGCCCAACGCTACATCGATCCTGTGGGGTGTCGTGAAGTGGTCGATCTGGTTTGCCGGATCCTGGACAAGGTGACGCCCCTCAGCGAGCAGAAGTACCGCCTGGAGCCTGAGTTGCAGGAACAGTTCCGTCTGCAGACCGAGGCCTTGTGCGCGATGTATCCTATCGCCGATTACCGGGGCAACTGAGGGGCCCCGGCCTTTCATTCGTAGGAGCCAGCCGCTGAGGGGCGCGCTGCGCTGTTGCGCGATCCGCCATCTGCACGAGCCAGCTCGCTGGTACGGGTTATTGCTGTTGTAGAGCGCTGTAGCCTTCGAACGCGGTCTGCTGCTGGATCGCGGTGACGATGTTCTTGCGGGTGGCCGGCTGTTCGTTGCCGTCCTTGTCGAAGAACACTTCGCTTTCCAGTTCCGCCTCGTCACCTTCGCCAACAAAGGCGAAACCGAGGAACTCGAAGACTTCACGGTCGACGTTGGCCTTGGAGCGTGGACGGATCGGCAGGGTGACGCTGATGCCGTCCTTGCTGATGGCGAACACTTCCATTTCCTTCTTCGGCCGCGCCTTGCTTTTGCCGCCGCCTGGGCTGCTGATGGCCTGATGGGTCTGGTTCAGCACTTTCAGCGCCAGGCCGTAGACCAGCTCCTGGAAGCTCGGGTCGTCCTTGTAACTGGAGAGGATGCGGCTGATCGGGAACTTGCTGCTCAGGTCTTCGAGGGCGGCGCTGTCGGCGGCCTCGGCGTCCTTGAGCTGTTTGAGCTGGCCCATGAGTTCATAGGCGCGATCGTCGTCGAAGCGGTCGTGAGCCTGGCGGATCTCGGCGCGCAGTTCGCGGATCTGGTCGCTTTCCTTGGTGGACTGGAAAGCATCGAGGACCATCTCGCTGATGGTCTTGGCCTGGGAGACGTGCTGTGAAAGATTGATGGCGTTTTCGTATTCCGCTTTGGACGACAAGGCGTTTACGGATTCTTCTGTATTGGAATCGGACATTGATATTTCACTACTTCGTTTAACTGGAAATGAGGCTAGAAAAGCACCGGGCCTTTTCAGGGCGCCTAATTTATGGGACCGAGGCCCCATTGTCACGGACCAACGGACCGGTGCGAAAAGGCGTGGCTCTACTGACCCACGATCGACGGGAAAATTCCGGCGCCGATCTTCCTTGGCGAGTGCTCGCAGGGCAACGCCCGACGGGGCCTCGCACCTCATTTCCTTCAGTATTGCGCCTGCTGGCGAAACTCGGCGAACGAGACCATGCGCTGGCGCGCCGGGTCCCACAGCTTGAGTCGCAGGCAGTGGTAGATATCCCGCGGGTGCAGCGAGGTGGTGATAGGTGACTGCAACGCGGGGATCGCCGCCATGGCTTCCGGCAGGCGGTAGAAGGGGATGCCCGAGTTGGCGTGATGCACATGGTGGTAGCCGATATTGGCGGTGAACCAGGCCATCAGCGGTCCGGTGCGCATGTAGCTGGAGGAGAACACCGCGGTGGCGGCGTAGTCCCAGTCGCCGCGCTCGGGGTAACGCACGCCGGGGAAGTTGTGCTGGCAGTAGAACATGTAGGCGCCCAGCGCCGAGCCGGATAGGCTGGGGATCAGCACCCCGTACAGCAGGATGTCCGGCGCCAGCAACGCCAGGGCGATGGCGCTCGCCAGGTTCAGCGCCAGCGCCAGCAACGACCAGAGCCGATGCCGCGGCTGGGTGATCAGCGACACCATGCAGATGCTGAAAATGAAGATGCTGAATGAGGCCAGGAGGATCATCAGCGGGTGCCGGGCGATGCGATAACGCAAGCGCTTGAGGCGCCCGGCTCGGGCATATTCCTCGGTGGACAGCAGGGGAAAGGTGCCCAGGTCCGTGTGGGTGGACAGCAACGGCAGGCGGTTCTGCTCCGCGCCGACGTACTGGCAGCTGTGGCCGTGATGGTAGTCGTGGGACTGCTTCCACAGCGTCGGCGGTGCCATCAGCAGCAGGCCGAAGGTCTTGAAAAACACCTCGGCGAAACGCGAGCCCTTGAGGATCGCACCGTGCATGTAGTCGTGGTAGAGCACGAACATGCGCACCAGGGACAAGCCCAGCAGCACGCTGCACGCCAGGCGCAGCGGCCACCACAGCGGCATGGCCACGGCCGCGCCGAACAGCCCGATCACCAGCAGCGTCGAGTAGAAATGCCACCAGCTCAGGCGGCGGTTTTCCACGGTGAAAGGCAGGGTCTGGCGAATCAGCTCCTTGCCATGACGCGCCAGTTGCTCGCGGTTCAGGCCATCGGTGGGCCAGGGGATGGCCCCCGGCAGAGGCTGCTCCTGGCCTGAGCCGGCAGGGCAATAAGGCGGGGCGGTCGAGGTGTCCAGCGTGCGCATGGGTGCTGCTCTCCTTAACCGATAACCGCTTCGTGGGGGCTGTGCCGCATGAACAGCTGCGGCCGCCGGTCCTTCCACGGCCGGGCCTGTTCCAGCTGGCCGGCCAGGCGGAACAACAGGCTTTCCTCGCCAAAGGCGGCGCTAAGCATCAGGCCGATTGGCAGGCCCTCGGCGTTCCAGTGCAGCGGCAGGGATATCGCCGGTTGCCCCGAGGCGTTGTGGATGGCGGTGAAGGGGCTGTAGTCGATCAGCGGGCCGTAGGTGTTTTCCAGGTCGCTGGAATGGATATCCACCACCCCGTTGCGCAGCGGTGGTCGGGCCAGGGTCGGGGTCAGCCAGCAATCGTAGGTCTGATGGAAGCGCGCCATTTCCCGGCCGACCTGCTGCAACACCAGCTCGGACATCTGGTACTCCACCGCACTCACGCCAAGGCCGCGTTGATGCACGGCGCGGGTCAGATTTTCCAGTTCGCCGGGCAACGGGCCGCGTCCCAGTTGCAGGCTCATCAGCTCCACGGCGAAGGCAATGCCGGAGAACCACAGGGCGCTGAAGGCTTCGGCAAAACTTTGCAGGTCCAGCTGCGGTGCGGCTTCTTCCACATGGTGGCCGAGGGATTCGAGCAGGCGCGCGGTGCTTTCCACCGCCGCGATGCAGTCGGGGTGCAGCGGCCGCCCGGCCGGGTCGGTGCTGGAAAAGGCGATGCGCAGGCGCCCCGGCTCGCGGCCGAGCTGGTCGAGAAAACGCCCCTGCATGGGGGGCGCGCGGTACGGGTCGCCCGGCACCACGCCGTGGGTGGCGTCGAGCAGGGCGGCGCTGTCGCGCACACTGCGGGTCAGCACATGTTCGTCCAGCAGGCCGCTGAGCAGCTCGCCGAAGTCCGGGGCCAGGGAGTTGCGCGCCCGGGTCGGCTTGAGGCCAACCAGGCCGCAGCAGGAAGCGGGAATGCGGATCGAGCCGCCGCCGTCGTTGCCATGGGCCGCCGGGACCATGCCGGTGGCCACCGCGGCGGCCGCGCCACCACTGGAGCCGCCGGTGGAATATTCCAGGTTCCACGGGTTGCGCGCCGGGCCGTAGAAGGCGCCTTCGGTGGTGGGCAGAATGCCGAACTCCGGAGCGTTGGTCTTGCCGACGAACACCAGTCCGGCCTGGCGAAAACGCTTCACCAGCTCGCAGTCCTGGGGCATGACCCGCGCTTGCAGCATGCGCGAGGCCAGGGTCGAGGGCAGGTCCTGGCAGTCGCCGAGGATGTCCTTGAGCAGGAACGGCACACCGTGCAGCGCCCCCGTCGGCACGGCCTTGTCCTGTTCGGCGGCCTGCGCCCGAGCCTTGTCGTAGGCTTTGTAGACCACGGCGTTGACCGCCGGGTTGAAGGCTTCGATGCGGCGTATGGCTTCCTCCAGCAGTTCGGAGGGGCGTACCTGCTTGGTTCTGACCAGGTCGGCCAGGCCGACCGCATCGAAGGTGGCGTATTCGCTAAAAGACATCCTGTTCTCCCGGTGCTGCGCACGCTGGTGGCGATACCGGAACGCTCCCGTTCCGGCCTGGATTTCATGACATGGCCAGTTACACAAGCCCAGCTTGCGCAGGCCCGGATAGTCGGCTTCACATCTTTGAAAAGGGCTGATGACTGCAAGGGTGTATGGCAAAAAGCCATGCACGCATCGAGCTGTGAGGCGAATATGCGCCGGGGGCGGAAATTGCGGGTATACGCCGTTCGGAGTATTAACTTCGACTGCGCGCTCCCAGAGGATGATCAAGCGTAATGGATGCGCAAGGCCGCAGATTTCGGGCCTTGCGGGAGATGGCTAAGTACGGCTGCCTGGACACAAAATAATGACTACGAACGACCACGATAGAGACGTTCCGTATGCGAATTTTTCGGAATGTCTGCAGCTTCACGCCCATACGATCCCGGACCGATTGGCCTATCGTTTTCTGCACAACGGGCGAGACGAAGAAACCCTGATCACCTTCTCTGAACTGGACCGCGCGGCGAGAGCGGCGGCGGCCCGGTTGCAGGGGCATTGCCTAGCGGGGGACAGGGTGCTGATCCTGCTCAAGCCTGGCCTGGACTATGTGATCGCCTTCATGGGCTGTCTGTATGCCGGGCTGGTGGCGGTGCCGGCCTATCCGCCGGGGGCGACCAAGACCCTGGACCGGCTGGACGGCATCATCGACGATTGCCAGCCGACGGCGGCGCTGGCCAGCGGCGAGGATGTCCCGACCATCCAGGCCCGGCTGGGGCAGGCCGAGAGTCCGCGGGTGCTGGACATGGCGACTCTGGACCTGGCCCTGGCCAGCGAATGGCGGACGGTTCCTGTGACCCGGGACGATATCGCCTTTCTGCAATACACCTCCGGCTCCACCGGGATTCCCAAAGGAGTGGCGGTGACCCACGGCAACCTGATTCACAATTCGCGCAGCATCAGCCGCGGTTTCCTGACCCACAAGGACAGCCACCTGGTCAGCTGGCTGCCGCCGTATCACGACATGGGGCTGATCGGCGGCATCCTGCAATCCTTGTTCGTCGGCTTCGGCTCGACCCTGCTGGCGCCGATCCACTTCCTGCAACGGCCGCTGCGCTGGTTGCAGGCCATCAGTACTTACCGCGGTACCGTCAGCGGTGGGCCGAACTTCGCCTATGAATTGTGCCTGCGCAAGATCAAGGACGAAGAGCTGGCCGGCCTCGACCTGAGCAGCTGGGAGGTGGCCTTCAACGGCGCCGAGCATGTGCGGGCGCAGACCATTGCCGCCTTCCACGAGCGTTTCGCCCGCGCCGGTTTTGCCAGCACCTCGGCCTTTCCCTGCTACGGGCTGGCCGAGGGCACGCTGATGGTCAGCGCCGGCGGCAGCAAGCGCGAGCCGGTGATCCGCCAGTTCCATGCCGGCTTGCTGGAGGACAATGTGGCGAGCTTGCACGACGGCCAGGGCAGCGAGGCCGAGTTGCGCCTGCGCACCCTGGTCAGCAGCGGCCGCGGCATTCCGGGGCAGGGTCCGTTCATCTGCGACCCGCACACCGAACAGCCGCTGGAGGACGGGCGGGTCGGGGAGATCTGCATCCTTGGCGACAGCGTTGCCAGCGGTTACTGGCAACGCCCGGAGAGCACCGCCGCGGCCTTTCGCCCGGCCCCGCCGACGCTTGGTTGGTCGCGCTACTTTCGTACCGGCGACCTGGGGTTCCTGCTCGACGGCGAGCTGTTCGTCACCGGGCGGCTCAAGGACCTGATCATCGTCAATGGCGTCAACCATCACCCCGGCGATATCGAGAACACCGTGCTGCGCACCCATGACAGTTTTCGCCCGGACGGCACCGCGGCCTTCAGCATCGAGAACGGTGACTGCGAGCAGGTGGTGATCGCCCAGGAAATCGAGCGGCGTGCCTTGCGCAGCCTCGACCTGCCGCAGCTGTTCAGCGACTTGAAGGCGCGGCTGTGGCAACAGCACCAACTGGCGCGGCCGGTGCTGTTGCTGGTGTTCGGCGGGTCGTTGCCGCGTACCTCCAGCGGCAAGATCAAGCGCCAGGAGTGCCGCAAGCAGTTCGCTCCCTGGCTGGCGGCACTCGAGGGCACGGCGCCGACCGAAGCCCACCCGCTGGACAAGTCGGTGGTCGCGGTGGAGAGCAACGGCCGGGTATTGCGTGACATCACCCTCGACAGCCAGGTCGTGGAAGCATGACCAGTCTATCGATCGGCCCGGTGCACGCGCCCAAACCCGCGGCGTTGCTGTTCGCCCAGCCGGCCTTCTGCGAACCGCGGCTGGAACTGGCCAGCCGCCCGCGGTCGGTGCTGTCGTTGCCGCCCACCGACAGCCAGCAACGGCTGCAACTGACCAGCGTGCTCAACTCCATCACCTCGGCGCGCAGCATCGCCGAGCTGACGCAGCAGACCCAGCTGGCGCTGCCGCAGATCCTGCCGTGCGAGAACTTCGTGTTCGCCAGCGGCCGGGTCCGCGCGCACCGGGTGTTCTTTTCCCACCTGATTCATCCGGACAGCGTCTCCGATGACCTGATCAAGGCCATCGTCGGCCGCGACGGCATGATTCCGCCGCTGGGCATCGACCCCATCGAGCATTGCGGGCGCCCCAAGTTCACCACCCTGGAGCGCCTGGGCAACTCGCAGGAACTGGTGTGGGCGAAGATCTTTCGCGAACACGGCATACGCAATCTGGGCTGGACCCTGTTGCCCGGATTGCACCGCAACACCTTCACCGGCTACTTCTTTCACAACATCTCGGCCACCGTGGCCCATGAAAGCAAAATGCGCATGATGGTCTTCGCCCCGTACCTGCACATCGCCCTGAACCGGGCGCTGGGCAGCAAGCTGTTGCGCCACAACCCGGGGCCGAACCATCAACTGTTGTCCATCCTGTCCAGCCGCGAAGCGGAGATTTCGCGCTGGGTGGCCCGAGGCAAGACCAACTGGGAGATTGGCCAGATACTCGGCATCAGCGACAAGACCGTGAAAACCCACCTGCAGAACATCTTCTCCAAACTCCAGGCGTCGAGTCGGGCGCAGATCGCGGCGTTGTTCTGCGACGAGTGAGTGCTGCCTGCCTGTCTTTCATCCGGTAACCCTTCCACAGTACTGACAAGGTTCAGCGCTTCGGCGTCGCCTGCGCCTCCCCCCTGTAGGAGCGAGCTTGCTCGCGATGGCCGCGCAGCGGCGGCTCCATTGGACACCGTGCCGTCATTGAAATTTTTTCGCGAGCAAGCTCGCTCCTACAACGGGGTGGGCGGTCGTCGCTCAGGCGTTGGCGATGCTGGGCACGGCATTTCGAGGCGCCGCGTGCCCGCTCATTTTCGGCTTCGACCGCGTCCTCCGGTCCGGCGCTACTCCTTACGGAGTATTGAGCTGAGCCGGCATGACGCCGAGCATCGGGGTGTAGCAAATGGCCTGCTGCGGCGGGTCATCCACACTCAAAACGCGTTTGCATCATGACGCCTGCCCAAGCGTTGATCCCGTGGTTTTACCACAGGGTGGCGCGGGCCAACGGCCATGCAAAGGAAGCGAAATACGCTGGGAGGCGACTGTGCACATAGACGAAATAACCTTTGCCGTGACCGAAACCCTGGCCAGCCTGCTGGAGGTCGATTCCGGGTCGCTGGACGTCGAGCGTTCGTTCCATGAGATGGGCGTCGACTCGGTGCTGATCGTCGGCCTGTCCGCCGAGTTCGAAGACCGTTTCGGCATCTCCCTGGACCCCGAACTGGCCTACCAGCACGACACCGTGCGCAAGGTCAGCCAGCACCTGTATGGCGTCATCAACCAGGGCGCGCGCCGGGCTGTGGCGGAGGTGAGCCATGGCTGATTCGCTGCTCAATATCACCCGCCAGGAACTGCTGGAATTCGTTGGCCTCAACGAGACCGTGGTTCGCGCCCAGGGCACCCGTATCGAAACCGCCAGCGGCCAGACCCTGATCGATTTCGTCGGCCAGTTCGGCGCGGTGCCCTTCGGTTATGGCGCGGCGCCTATTACCGAGGCGATCCACACCTTCCTCGCCAGCGGCCAGGCCTCGCTGGTCCAGCCGCTGATCAACCCCGGCGCCGAAGAACTGGCGCGGCGCCTGATCGAGCTGGCGCCGGGCAACCACTCGAAGGTGACCTTCACCACCAGCGGCGCGGAGACGGTCGAAGCGGCGATCAAGCTGTGCCGCGCCGCGACCCAGCGCGAACTGGTGATCGGCACCCTGACCGGCTTTCACGGCAAGACCCAGGGCGCGGTCGGGGTCACCGGCAAGGCCACTTACCGCGAGCCGTTCCAGATCCGCGCCGAGGGGTTCAGCCATGTGCCCTATGGCGACCTGGAGGCCCTCGAGGCGTTGCTGAAGACCCGCCGCGCCGCGGCCTTTTTTGTCGAGGCGGTGCAGGGTGAGGCGGGCATGATCACCCCGCCGCCAGGCTACCTGCTGGTGGCGCAGAACCTCTGCCGGCAATACGGCACCCTGTTTGTCCTCGATGAAATCCAGACCGGCCTGGGCCGCACCGGTGAGCTGTTCGCCGCCACCGCCCACGGCCTGGAACCGGACGTGGTGTTGCTGGCCAAGGCCCTGGGCGGCGGCGTTGCAGCCATCGGCGCATGCATCTACGGCGAGCAGTGCTGGAGCCGCGATTTCGACCGGCACCACAGTTCCACCTTCGCCGTGAATGGCTTCAGTGCCGCCATCGGCCTGGCCGTGCTCGACCAGCTCACGGCCAACGACGGCGCCCAGCTCAAGCATGCGGCGCAGCAGGGCGCCTACCTGCACGCCGGGCTGTCGCGTCTGGTGCGCGACTATCCCGAGGTGTTCCACAGCCTCGACGGCCGCGGCCTGATGCTCGGCCTGAAGTTCCGCCGCTGGAGCGGTGAGCGCTTGTACACCCTGTCCCTGGCCAGTGCCTTCGGCGCCCTGGTGCCGATCGTCTGCGGCTACCTGAAAAGCCGGCATGGCGTGTACTGCCTGCCGACCCTCACCGAAGGCAACGTGCTGCGTATCCAGCCGCCACTGTGCATCGAGCGCGCCGATATCGACCTGCTGCTCGAAGGCCTCAAGGCGGTGGCGGAACTGGTGGTGCACAACCAGCAGCATCGCTTGATCCTCGAAGCCCACGGCTATGCCGGGCCACGGGGTGTGCCGAGCCCCTGGGTGGTGCCCGGCAAACCGCGCAGCAGCGGGCGCTGCCTGGGGCGCTTCGCCTTCCTGCTGCACCCGACCACCGCCGAGA
Source organism: Pseudomonas sp. GW460-12-10-14-TSB1 (assembly GCF_017349775.1). Taxonomy (NCBI): domain Bacteria; kingdom Pseudomonadati; phylum Pseudomonadota; class Gammaproteobacteria; order Pseudomonadales; family Pseudomonadaceae; genus Pseudomonas; species Pseudomonas sp. GW460-12-10-14-TSB1. Next base: position 163,474 of record NZ_JACNAC010000006.1, on the reverse strand, counting down.
GCGTCAACGGCGACAGCGTGGTGGACGGCCTGGGGCTGTCGGCGGCGGAAAAAACCTTCATGCAGGGCTGGCTCGACGACTTCTCCGAATGGGCCAAGCCGGACCTCGATGCCGGTGTGTCCTATCACGCCCGGCGGGTCTACAACGATGCCGGCGACTACGTCGAAGGCTGGCTGGTCGGCAGCCTGCTGCAACCGCGCGACCTGATGCGCCTGAGCCTGGGCAAGCGGCGCAAGCTGCTGGGCAACTACCTGGACAGCGTCGCCGAGCTGGAGGTGGATTTCGTCGGCCTGGGAGCCTACACCTCGGTGATTTCCAGTGCCGGGGTGGATGTCATCAACGAGCGGTTCCATACCACCACCGGCAACAGCCTGACGGCCATGGTCGGCGTCGACGCGCTGCTGAGCACCTGCGCCAATCGGGGCGCGCCGCTGGCCAAGCGCCTGACCGGGGTGATCGGTGCCTACGGTTCGGTGGGCCGCCTGGCCAGCCTGCGCCTGGGGCGCTTCTGCGAGCACCTGGTATTGCTCGGCAATGGGGCCAATCGGGGCGCCATGGACGAGCTGCGGCTGGTGGCCGGCGAGCTGTATCGCGACGCCTTGCTGCAGATCCAGGGCGGCCACAGCAGCGGCATCGCCAAGACCCTGGTGCTGCTCCTGCCGAGCCTGGCCAGCGTCGAGCAACTGCTGGATCGCGACCTCGGCGACGAGGAGCAATTGCGCGAACTGTTCGACAGCGTCGATGCCCTGGCCCAGGGCAAGCCGCAGGTGCAGCCGCCGCTGGTGATCACCGCAGACCTGGGGAGCTGGCTGCCGCGCCTGGAAGCCGTGCTCTCGGCCACCTCCAACGGCTCGGCCTTTATCGATCCGCTGGTCCTGCATCAGAACGCGATCATCTGCGACTGCGCGCAGCCGCCGGACATCGGTCACGTCACCCTGGCGCTGCGCCCGGACGTCACGGTGATCGAAGGCGGCCTGATCCATCTGCCCGACCGCAGCCAACGCTTCGGCCAACAGAACCTCACCGGTCTGCCCACGGGCGTGACCTTCAGCTGCCTGGCCGAAACCATGGTCCTGACCATGGCCGGCCTGCAGCGCGACTACAGCATCGGCAAGCGTCCTCCGCTGGAGGATGCCGAAGCGATCTTCGACCTGGCCCGAGCCTTCGGTTTCGCCCCCGCGGTGGAGCAGTTGATCGAAAAAGCCGGTTAACCCTGACAACGAGAAAGGAGTCCACACCATGTCGATGCACAACGCCCGCAACGCCACCGAGAAGTACCTGCCGGGCCTGCTCGCCGCCCTCCGGGAGCGTGGCCTGATGGCCCTGGAACAGGCCGACCCGGCCGTGCTCTGCGGGCTGTTTCGCGACTATCGCGCCGCCGGCCTGATCATCCCCGAGACCTACGGCGGCCTCGGCGCCTCGCCGGAGGAAACCGTGGAGATCCTGCGGGCCATAGGTTCGCTGTGCCCGTCCCTGGCGGTGATGATGACCATGCACCACCACACCATCGCCACCATCGTGCAACTGGGCGGGTTGATCCCGGCGGCGGAAGAACTGCTGTGGGGCATCACCCAGAACCAGCTGCTGATCGCCTCGGCCTTCGCCGAGGGCAAGCCGGGCTCGGAGATCTTCAACCGCAGCGTCAAGGCGCGACCGGTGGAGGGCGGTTTCGTCCTCGACGGCAGCAAGAAGCCCTGCACCATGAGCCACCACATGGATGTGATCGTGGTCGGTGTCGCCTGTGAACAGGACGATGGCAGCGTCAGCCAGGGTTTTGCCGTGGTCTTTGCCGATGGCAGCACGGTCACCCGCGAACCCTTCTGGAACGCCACGGTGCTGCGCGCCACCGACAGCAATGAACTGGTGTTCAACGGCGTGTTCGTGCCCAGCGAGCGCATGCTGCTGGCCGACGGTGCCGACAGCGAAGAAGTGGCCGCGACCGCCATGGAAACCTCGCTCAACGGCCTGAGCTGGTTCCAGCTGATGGTCGGCGGCAGCTACCTGGGCGTGGCCTCGGCCCTGGTCGACCGGCTGCTGCGAAAAGCCTTCGCCGACCCCGCGCAACTGGCCCTGCTATGCATCGAGCTGGAAGGCGCCCATCAAGCGCTGCTCGGCACCGCCGGCGAATTGCAGGCGCAACAGGATGCGCCAATGAACACCTACCACAAGGCGCTGTGCACGCGCTTTTTGGTGCAGGCGGCGATCGAGCGCTCGACCAACCTCAGCGTCGAGCTGTTGGGCGGCATGGCCTTCATTGCCTCCGACGAAGTGGCCTATCTGCTGGCGGCCTCCCGGGCGATCTGCTTCCACCCGATCTCCCGCAGCGCCGCCACGCCGTTGCTGGCGCAGTTCCTGCGCGAGTCCTACAGCGCCTGATTCGCCTGCTACCGCAGCCGGAGCTGTGGCGCCCCTGGCGTCGCTCCGGCCTCGGCAACATGCCTAATGGAGTAGAAGCATGAGTAGCGATTTTCTCTATCCGCCGCGCCCGGCCAATGTCGGTCGCGGGTTTCACTGCCTGGCTGTTCCGCTGTTCAGTCTGCTGCTGGTGTTCAACACCGCGGCCATCGTTGTGATCCTGGCTCTGTCCTGCACCTTGCAGGCCGGGCGCCGGATGCTGTCGTGGCTACCGGGAATGAAGGCCCTGGGCGGCTGGCTGGTGGCGAGCTATCACCGCTTGTTGCAGCCACTGGCCGACCGCTTGCTCAAGGACCCGCGGGATGAGCCGATCCTGGCCGCCGCCATCAGCCTGGGCCTGACCGCCGGGCCGGTGTTCATCGCCCAGCTGTGGCTCAAGGAAATCTCCTGGCTGCTGGTACTGCTGTTCTATGCCTTCGTCTACGGCCCGAACATCCGCGGCTTCGTCCGCTCCTTCAGCGCCATGCATCAGGAAGGCCATGTGCCCGGCGGCATCTTCAAGCGTTCGAGCCTGCTGGACCGCTGGGTCGGCAACTCCTTCCTGTACATGTTCTTTGCCATTCCCATGGGCCTGATCCCCCACGCGGCGGCGCATTTGCAACAGCATCACCGGGAGAACGCCGGGCCGCTGGATGTCTACGCCACGGCGCGCTACGACCATGCCAGCGCCTGGGATTTCGCCGTGTATATGGTGCGTGAGGTGATGTACCAGCAGTTCATGGTTTCGCCCTGGCTGTACTTCAAGAGCAAGCACAAGCGCAGCCAGGCCCGGGCCATGGTCATGGGCAACCTGGTGCATGTCGGGCTGTTCGTCGCGCTGGCGTTCTACAGCCTGCCGATCGCCGTGTTCTACATGCTGGTGCCTTGGTGCGCGAGCAACTTCCTGATGGGCGTCATCCACTGGAGCCAGCACGCCTTCTACGGCGGTCAGGAAGACCCCAAGGACTGGATGTACAACACCGTGACCCTGCTGGAAACGCCGGTGAACATCCTCAACGAGGGCTACCACGCCTGCCACCATCACTGGTCCATCGGCCACTGGTCGGAGAGCCCGGCGCTGTTCGAGCGGCTCAAGCCGGAACTGGCTGCCGCGGGTTCCATGGTGTTTCGCGACCTCAGCGTGTTCGGCCTGTTCGTGCTGCTGATGCTGCGCCGCTTCGATGCGCTGGCGGACAAGCTGGACTGGTGGCAGCCGCTGGACCACGACGAGAAAGTCCGCCTGCTGCAATACCGGGTGCGGCCGGCGCCCATCTCGGCCCATGAGCACGCCCATCGACGGCGCCTCGCCACACCGCACGATGCCCACGAATCCACACCTGCGCACAGCGCCCTGGGCCAGCCATGAACCGTCCCCTGACCTTGAAAGTCGCCGCCATCGAACGGGAAACCGACGACGCGGTGACCATTCACCTCAAGCAGCCGCTGCTGCGCAAAGTCCGCTACAGCGCCGGGCAGTACCTGACCCTGGAGGTCGACGTCGACGGCGCCAAGGGCTGCCGCGCCTATTCCATCAGCAGCACGCCGGGGCTGGACAAGACCCTGTCGATCACCGTCAAACGGGTGGCCGGCGGCAAGATTTCCAACCGCCTGGTGCAGGAGCTGAGTGCCGGCGACGCGGTGCAGACCCTCGGCACCCACGGCCGCTTCACCTTCGCCCCGCAGCCGGGCAGGGGGCGGCATCTGGTGCTGCTGGCGGCGGGCAGCGGGATCACGCCGATCTTCTCGATCCTCAAGTCGGCGCTGCACTTCGAGCCGGACTCGCAGGTGTCGCTGATCTATGGCAACCGCAATCAGCAGTCGGTGATCTTCCGCGACAAGCTCGACCAGCTGCGGCAGACCTTCGGCGAGCGTTTGCAACTGGTGCATGTGCTGTCGCGGCCGGACACCCCGGGGGTCCATGAAGGGCGCCTGACCCGGGAGCGGGTGATGGACATTCTCGGCGCGTTGCCCGGCCCGCAGGCCCGCGAATACTACAGCTGCGGCCCCAGCGGCATGATGGACGAGGTGACCGCCGCCCTGGAGGCCCTGGGCATTGCCCCGGAGCGTGTGCACCAGGAGCGTTTCACCCCGGCCAAGGCGCCAGTGGTCGGCGGCGACACGGAAAAACGCGTAGAGCTGCTGATGCAGGGCCAGGCGTTCAATTTCACCGTTGCCCCGGGCCAGACCCTGCTCGACGCGGCCCTGGCCAGCGGCGTGCAGCCACCGTTTTCCTGCCGCAGCGGTTTCTGCACCGCCTGCGTCTGCACCCGGCTGAGGGGGCAGGTACGCATGCGTGAAGACCATGGGCTGTCGGCGGACGAACTGAACCGGGGCCAGGCACTGTTGTGCGTGGGCTATCCATTGACGGACGACGTGCGCCTGCAAGTCGATTAGCGATACAGACAGAGGAAGGTCAATTCATGAGTCATTCAACCTACCATGCCGCCGAAGACCAATTGCGGCTGGTCAAGCGCGCCGAACTGCGAGTCGATCCCGAGCGCCAGGCCCAGTTGCAGGCGCTGATGCAGCCGCAGCCGCTGAAGTTCCTGCTCTGGTCGCTGCTGCACGTGCTGGTCTGGTGTGCGGCGGCGTTGTACATCCTGCTTGGCGACAACCCCTGGGGCCAGGCGCTGGCGGTGCTGGTGCTGGGTAACCAGCTGCATGCCTTCACCGTGCTGCAACACGATTGCGGGCATGCCAGCGGCTTTCGTTCGGCGGCGCTGAACCTGTGGGTCGGGCGCTTCATGGCCTGGTTCATCCTGTTCCCGTTTTCCTCCTTCACCGAATGCCACAAGTACCATCACCGCTACCTGGGCGATCCGGACAAGGACCCCGACGACTGGAACTACACCGGCGGGGTGAAGTGGATGTTCCTGCGCATCGCCGTGTTCGTGCCGCGCTTCATCTACTTCTCCCTGGTGCGCTACGGCAAGGCGGTGCGCAACCGGGTGTTGCGCGAGCTGGCGTTCAATCTGCTGTCGATGGCGGCGATCGGCGCCTGGTGCTACGGCCAGGGGCTGATGCTGCAGTTCGTGCTGATCTTCATCGTGCCGCTGCTGTTGCTGGCGCTGGTGATCAACCCGATTTCCCGAGGCTACGAGCACTTCCCCATGGCCACCCTGGAGGTCGGCGACCCGGAGCGCCTGGACCTGGCGAAAAACACCGTGACCGTCAGCGACCGGCTGATCGGCCTGTTGTGGGCCAATATCAACTACCACGTCGAGCATCACATCTACCCCGGCGTGCCCTTCGTCAACCTGCCGCGGCTGGCGGCGCTGCTGGACAACAAGCCCTACCTGCGCGACCGCTGGCTGCTGGCGCGGATGTTCGCGCGACGTCCGGTAACAACTTCCGCCGAACCTCGGCGAGCGGCGTGAGCTACATTTACAGCGCCCGAAGGAGCGCCACCCACCGAGGACTCACGGATGACCTGTATTTTCTGCCAGATCGCAGCCGGCGAATTGCCCAGCGCCCTGGTTTATCGCGACACCCACTGCATGGCCTTCATGGACGTACACCCGCTGGGGCAGGGCCATGTGCTGCTGATCCCGCTGGCCCATGTGGAAAAACTCGAGCAACTGCCCACGGTCATCCGCCAGCACCTGTACCAGGTGTTCGATACCTTGCTGGCCGCCCAGCGTCGCGCCGGCTTCGGGGTGGAAGGCACGCACCTGATCGTCAACGACGGCAAGGCTACCAACCAGCACATCCCCCATGCCCACCTGCACCTGGTGCCGCGGCAGAGGGGCGATGGGCTGGGCTTCGGGATGCGCATGTTCATGCACTTCACCGGTGTGTTCGGCCGCCGCACGCCCCTGCAGACCCTGCGCCGCCAGGCCCTGGTGATCGCCGCCGAACTCGACCCGCAGGCGCTGGAGAACCTGGCGCACCGGACCAGCAAGCTGCACGCCGAGTCGATTTAGCCGCCCGGGCCGGCGAGCGGCCGGCCCTCGATCCACAGAGGTTTAAAATAAACAGTGCATGCGCTGCGGACGGTCACGCCCGGCGTTTGTGCCGCCAGGAGTCAGGAGCATGAGTGCGTTACTTCAGGAGCAGGCCGATCCGGCACGGGTCTATCGGGTATTGATCATCGGCGCCGGCTTCTCCGGCATCGGCATGGCGATCAACCTGCGCCAGCGCGGCGAGCAGGACTTCCTGATCCTCGAACAGGAAGCCGGCGTCGGCGGCACCTGGTGGGTCAATCAGTACCCTGGGTGCGCCTGCGATATTCCTTCCCACCTCTATTCGTTTTCCTTCGAGCCCAACCCCGACTGGTCGCGACGCTTTTCGCCGCAGCCGGAGATCCGCGATTACCTCAGGCACTGCGCCGACAAGTATCAGGTGCTGCAACATTGCTGCTTCAACACCGCGGTCACTGGCCTGCGCTGGCTGGAAGAGCGCGCCCTGTGGCAGGTGACCGATGCCCGTGGCGGCGTGCGTTTTGCCCAGGTGGTGGTGGCCGGCACCGGGGCCTTGTCGACCCCGGATTATCCCCGGCTACCGGGGCTTGAGCGCTTCAAGGGCCGGGTCTTTCACTCCCAGCATTGGGACCACGACTACGCCCTGGCCGGCAAGCGGGTCGGGGTGATCGGCACCGGCGCTTCGGCGATCCAGTTCGTGCCGCAGATCCAGCCGCAGGTGGCCAGCCTGGCGGTGTTCCAGCGCACGCCGCCGTGGATCATCCCCAAGCCGGACCGGGCCTTTTCCACTACCGCCCAGGGCCTGCTGCGGCGCTTTCCCGCGGTGCAGCGGCTGTGGCGCGGGCTGATCTACACCACCCATGAAACCCGGGTGTTCGGCTTCGTGTTCAACCCGCGGCTGATGGCCCTGCACAAATGGCTGGCGCTCAACCTGCTGCGGCGCCAGGTCAAGGACCCGGAACTGCGCCGGCGCCTGACCCCGAACTATGCCATCGGCTGCAAGCGCATCCTGCTGTCCAACGATTACTTTCCGGCCCTGGCCCAGGCCAATACTCGGCTGGTCACCAGCGGTATCCGCGAAGTCACCGAGGATGCGCTGATCACTGTCGACGGCCAGCGCCATGCCCTGGATGCGCTGATCTTCGGCACCGGCTTCAAGGCGCGCACGCCATTCCCGGCGGGGATGATCCTCGGGCGCGGCGGGGTGGACATCATCGATACCTGGCAGCAGGGCAGCGAAGCCTACAAGGGCACCACGGTCAGCGGCTTTCCCAATCTGTTTCTGCTGATGGGGCCCAACACCGGCCTGGGGCACAACTCCATCGTCTACATGATCGAGTCGCAGATCGCCTACATCCTCGGCGCCCTGGACACCCTGCAACGCCTGGGCGTGACCAGCGTCGATGTCGACCCGCAGGCCCAGGCGCGCTTCAACCAGGGCCTGCGCCACAGGCTGCGTGGCGCGGTGTGGAGCGTCGGCAGTTGCCAGAGTTGGTACGTCGACCCTCACAGCGGGCGCAACGTCGTCCTGTGGCCGGGGTTCAGCTGGCAGTTCCGCCAGCAGACCCGTTATTTCGATGCCGAGGCCTATCGCCTCACCTCGCACCCCCAAGGAGTAAAACCATGAGCCATCCGGGCAAGAGCGTGTTTCTGTTCGGTCTGTATATGTTGTTGCTGGGCGCCGCGCTGGTGCTGGCGCCCAACCTGCTGCTGCCGTTGTTCGGTTTCGCCCTGACCGACGAGGTGTGGATCCGGGTGATGGGCCAGCTGGCGTTGTACCTGGGGGGCTATTACGTCTGGGCCGGCTACACCGAGCGGCGCGAGTTCATGGCCATGACCGTGGCGATCCGCCTGTCGGTACCGGTGTTTTTTGCCGCCTTCGTCGCCGCCGGGTTGATCTCGCCCGTGCTATTGCTGCTGGCCTTGCCGGACCTGTGCAGCGCGCTCTGGACCTGGCGCGCGCTGAAAGCCCCGACGGCTTCCCGCCAGCCATTGGGTAACGCCTGAGCCCTTCAGTCTTGCGCTGACTCGCCCCGCCAACTAACCCTGGCGGGGTACTCCATTGAAGTAATTACCCTGCGGCTGCGGGCCCTCCATACTCGCCACCAGCCCTGGCGGGTGCCGCGCATGCGGCGTTCGGAGACCTGCCGATACTTCAAAGGATCCGCGATGAAGATTGAACTGATGCAACTGGCCGGCCGTGACGGCGACACGGCCTATAACCTCGAGCGGGTCCTGCGGGGCATTGCCGACTGTGACGGCGACATCGATCTGCTGGTATTCCCGGAAACCCAGATCAGCGGTTTCGCCAACCCGCAGCAACTGGCCGAGGTCGCGGAGCCATTGGACGGGCCGAGTATCCAGGCCGTGTTGCGGGCGGTGCGCGCCAAGGGTGTCGCGGTGGTGGTCGGCATCGCCGAAAAAGCCGCCGGCCATTACTACAACACCTCGCTGCTGGTGACCCCCGAAGGGGTGGCGACAAGCTATCGCAAAACCCATCTGTGGCCCGACGAGCGCGGCCTGTTCCAGCCCGGCGACCGTTACAACACCGTGCTGTGGCGGGGCGTGCGGGTCGGCCTGCTGATCTGCTACGACATCGAACTGCCGGAAAGCGCCCGCGCCCTCGGCCAACTGGGCGCCGAGCTGATCCTGGTGAGCAACGGCAACATGGACCCCTACGGCCCGGTGCACCGCACCGCGATCATGGCCCGTGCCCAGGAGAACCAGGCCTTTGCGGTGATGGTGAACCGGGTCGGCAACGGCACCGACGGCCTGGTGTTCGCCGGCGGCAGCGCGCTGGTCGATCCCTTCGGCCGGCTGCTGTTCGAGGCCGGTCGCGACGAGTGCCGGCAGGTGGTGGAACTCGACCTCGGGCAACTCAAGGCCGCTCGTCGCGATTACGACTACCTGCACGACCGGCGCCTGCAACTGTCCGGCGAATACGTCGAGCATGCCGATGGCCGTCGCGAGCTGTTGATTCCTTAAACCCCATCGCTGTTTTTCCGCCGCTTTCGGCCCTGCCATAACAATCCATAATCAGCAGGCGAGGCGCACGTCCCTTGGACGGGTGCCAACGCTCGGAGTCCTCAGATGAAAGCTATCCGCTGTTTACCCCTGGCCCTGGCCGCACTGTTCGGTTTCGCTACGGCCCAGGCCGCCGAACCGAGCGTGCATTTCTACAACTGGTACGACTACATCGCCCCGGACACGCCCGTGCAGTTCCACAAGGAAACCGGCATCAGCGTGCTGCAGGACACCTTCGACAACAGCGACGTGATGCAAAGCAAGCTGATGGCCGGGCGCAGCGGCTATGACGTGGTAGTGGCCAGCAGCGACCTGCTGCCGAACCTGATCAAGGCCGGGGTACTCCAGGAACTGGACCGCAGTCAGCTCGGCAACTGGTCGCACCTGGACCCCGAGATGCTGGCCAAGGTGCAGAGCAACGACCCCGGCAACCGCTTCGCCGCGCCCTACCTGTGGGGCACCACGGGCATCGGCTACGACGCCGACAAGGTCAAGGCGCTGCTCGGCGACCAGGCGCCGGTGGATTCCTTGGACCTGATCTTCAAGGAAGAGAACCTGGCCAAGCTCAGCCAGTGTGGGGTGGCCATGCTCGACTCTCCGAGCGAAATCATCCCCATCGCCTTGCATTACCTGGGCCTGCCCCACAACAGCCAGAACCCCGAGGATTACAAGAAGGTCGAGGCCTTGCTGCTCAAGGTCCGGCCGCATATCCGCTACTTCGATTCGTCGAAATTCATCACTGACCTGGCCAACGGCAATATCTGTGTGGTGCTGGGTTGGAGCGGCGGGGTGTTCGATGCCCAGGTCGCCTCGCAGAAGGCCAACAACGGCCGCCGTCTGGTCTACAGCATTCCCCGCGAAGGCGGGCCGGTCTGGGTGGAAAACCTGGTGCTGCTCAAGGATGCGCCGCATCCCCAGGACGGCCTGAAGTTCATCGACTACCTGCTGCGCCCGCAAGTGATTGCCCAGTCTTCCGACTACCTGGGCTACCCCAACGCCAACCGCGATGCCACGGCGCTGGTGGCCCAGAAGATCCGCGACAACCCTGGGGTCTATCCGTCCGCGGAGGTGATGGCCACGCTGTTCCCGCTGGAACCGCTGCCGCTGAAAATGGAACGGGTGCGTACCCGGGTGTGGAGCAAGGTCAAGACCGGGAGCTGACCCCGGGAAGGCCACTGCTGGCCGGAGAGAGGAGGGATGCTGCTGCGATTTCCGCAAGCAGGAGCAGAACTGGCTACATCCGTGTAGCCAGTTGCGAAGGGTTGGTACTACGCATTGTTCAATGAAGCTCCTGAGCAAAGTCGCAGTGAGCCAGGCGGGATATCTCGATCATATCCACAACGGGTTCTTCATCGAACTCGAGCCCGCTGCCTGAGCGCCCTGTGTCGCTATTACTTGAGCGTTACATCGAGCATCGGCGGGATGTAACCGTAGTCGTACTCGGCCACCACAAACGTCTGCTGCCCTTTGATCTTGATCTCCACCGTCGGTGCTTCGGTACCGCCGATACGAGTCTGCGTGCCGCGTTCGTCGGTCGGTACGCTGTCGATGAAGGAGGTCACCAGGCCGTTGGGCATCACACAGTGCGAGTAGGTCTGGAACGGCTGGGAAGACGGGTTGCCTAGCACCAGGCCGGAACCGTTCAACGGCACGTAGGGACCGAACAGCGAATCGGCGACAAAACCGTACACCCCGTCCGGCCCGGTCACACCGTCGGCATAGGTGAAGGTGTGGCTGATGGTGAACAGGTAGTACTTGCCGTCCTGGAACACGAAGTGCGGGCGTTCGGTCTGGTCGTTGACGCCGACCGCGGTCAGCAGCGGCGGCAGCATTTCCCAGTCGTCGCCGTCTTCGTCGCGGGCCACGGCGATACCGACGCAGGCGGTCTGGAAACGGGAGTTGCCGACGTCTTCATAACCTGGCGGCACATCGCCGATTTCCGCTTTTCCGACCTTGTGCGAGCCGCGTTCGCCGGCCACGTTGCCTTCGAACAGCATGTACAGCTTGCCGTCGTTGGGGTCGCGGAACGGCCATGGATCGCGGAAGCCCCAGAAGGGGTTCTGCGCTTCGGTCTGGTACATCTTGCCGTCGGCCTCGAACAGCGGCTTGATCTTCTCGAAGCCGACCATGCTGACGCCATGCTCGGTCGTCACCACCCGGCCCCGCACCTTGACGATGGTCGCGCCTGGAGTGACGGCGGTGTAATACAGGTCCACTTCACCCTGTTCGTTCAACAGGATCGGCGTGCCGGCCCATTCGCGAACCGTCGGCGAAACCCCTTCAGCCATCACCCGGCCACCCAGCTTCCAGTCCTTGCCGGTACGGGAAAACCAGTAGTACATCTTTGCCCGGCCGTGGCGGTCGTTCCAGTCGCGGGTGATGTCGTAGTTGCCGTTTTCGTCGATGTACTGCGGGTCGTTCGGATGACGATCCGCAGTCAGGGTGAAGATCACCGACCAGCCATCGACGGAGGTTATGTTTCCGTCCATGTCGCGCAGCGGCATGGTGTCCCAGATGAACACCTCGTTGCTCAATACCGGGAAATTCGCGCTGACCAGTGGCTGGGTCGTGGTGGGATCGTCCGCGTGGACTTTCAGCGCATCGGCCCGGGTCCAGAGGCTGGGTTGATGGGGTGTCTTGCCGAATTTTTCAGTGTTGCTTTTCATAGGTAATACCTCGTCCGTGAATGGATTCGCTTATTAAAAATACTGTATGTGCATACAGTAATTTCACCTTAAGCGAGCCGATTTTTCGGGTCAAGGGTAAATTTGCATTTATGCATAATTGCCTCTTTTGCTGTAGCTGATACGTTTCAGCTAGTTATGTTTCCAGAAGTTTGTTTTTCGGCCTGATCAGCGACGATGCCAGCAAAATGCGCGCTTGGAACCGCTGGTCGGTCCGAGGGGCAGGGAAGGGGAAAGGAGGGATGCGGAACCAGGTGAAGGGCGGGCGCCGAGCCTGGGCGGATCGGTCAATGCCGCCGAGCGCTGCGAACATTGTCGCTGTCATGGCGCGGACGTAGCCTGGGCCCTCGTCGCCTGAATCACTGCCAGCAGAGGGGATAGGTCAATGAAGGGAGCCATCGACGCATGGGCACAACCGGCCAACGGCCGGGCGCGGCAGTTGCTGCCGGAAGTGGCGCGGCTGTTCGAGAAGTCAGGTTCGGCGCACTTGCTGGACCAGCCGCTGAGCATCGAGCAGACCGTCGAGCTGATGGACCAGGCCGGGGTGGAGAAATTGATGCTGGCAGCCTGGTGCCGGCCGGAGCGCTGGGTGTTCAGCAACGATGAAATCGCCGCCTACACCCGGGCTTATCCCGAGCGTTTCGTTGGCGTGGCCACGGTGGACCTGAGCCGGCCGATGGCGGCGCTGGCCGAGCTGGAACGGGCAGTAGGCGAGCTGGGCTGCAAGGCCCTGCGCATCGTGCCCTGGCTGTGGAAACTGCCGCCCAACCATCGCCTGTACTACCCGCTGTACGCCAAGTGCGTGGAGCTGGGCATTCCCTTCTGCACCCAGGTCGGCCACACCGGCCCGCTGATGCCTTCGGATACCGGGCGGCCGGTGCCTTATCTGGATGAAGTGGCGCTGGATTTCCCGGAACTGCGAATCGTCGCCGGGCACATCGGCCACCCCTGGACCGACGAGATGATCGGCCTGGCCTGGAAGCACGACAATATCTACATCGACACCTCGGCCTACCTGCCGGCCTATTACCCGCCGCAGTTGCTGCATTTCATGCGCACCTACGGGCAGGACAAAGTGCTGTTCGGCAGCAACTTCCCGCAGTTGCCGTTCGACAAATGCATGCGGCAGGTCCAGGCCCTGGAGCTGCCGGAGCCGGTGCGCGACAAGTTCCTGCATGGCAATGCGCGACGGGTATTCGGCTTGTAACGCAGCGTCTCAGGCGTGGTCCTGGTAGCGGCGTCGGCTGAAAAATAGCGAGCTGCCCATGGTCACCAGCGCCACGGCGGCCAGCCCGGTATCGATATCGCCCAACATGGGGGGCAAGAACAGTATCCACAGCAGCCCGGCGAGGCCCATGGCCAAGCCTGTCCATTTCCTCAGCGGGTAAGGCTTCATCCAGTAGTACAGCGGCATCAGCAGCAGGTATAGCAGTAGAAAGGGGATGTACTGCTTCATGAGTCTTGCTCGCCGCGGTCGAAGTTCGCTGGGCTGGCGGCCGTGGGCCGCTCTCTGTAGCTGGGACACTGCATGTCGCGCTTCCTTGTCGATGGCATGAGGCGCGCCAGTGTCCATGGAGAGCGGCTTTTGCGCAAACATCTGGTGTTATGCCAACCGCGCCAGGCAGTCCTCCAGAATATCCAGCCCTTCTTCCAGCACCTGCGGTTCAATGGTCAGCGGCGCCAGCAGGCGGACGATGTGCCGCGACTTGCCGCTGGGCATCAACAGCAGGCCGGCATCCCGCGCGGCGCTGAGCAGTGCGCTCAGTTGCTCCGGGGCCGGCGAGCCGTCGGCCTTGACCAGTTCGATGCCACGCATGGCACCGACCCCGGTCAGGCGCCCGAGATAGGGCGTCAGGCGCTCGGCCTGCCAGCGCTGGTAGCGGCTGACGATGGCCTGTTCCTGGCGCTCGCCCCAGGTTTGCAGGTTGAGGTCGCTCATCTCGTCCAGGGTCGCCAGGGCCGCCGCGCAGGCGATGGGGTTGCCGGAATAGGTGCCGCCCAGGCCGCCCTTGGGCAGGTTGTCCAGCAGCGCCTTGCGCCCGACCACCGCGCCCAGCGGCACACCGCCGCCAATGCTTTTGCCCAGCAGCACCAGGTCCGGCTCGATCCCCAGCCGGGTGAAGGCGAAGCGCTGGCCGGTGCGACCGAACCCGGACTGGATTTCATCGGCGATCAGCAGGATGCCTTGCTGATCGCAGAAGCGCCGCAGGGCGCGGGCGAACTCGACGTCCAGGGCCAGGAAACCGGCCTCGCCCTGCACCGGTTCGACGATGAAGCAGGCCACTTCGGCAACGTCGATTTCCACGCTGAACAGCCGGTCCACGGCCTTCAGCGCCTCCTCGCAGGTCACGCCGTTGTCCGCGCTCGGGTAGGGCAGGTGATACACCGGCACGGGCAGCACGCCGATCTTCTGCTTGTAGGGCGCGACCTTGCCATTGAGGTTGAGGGTGGCCAGGGTTCGGCCATGGAAGCCACCGTCGAAGGCGATCACCGCGGTGCGCCCGGTGGCGCCACGGACGATCTTCAAGGCGTTCTCCGCCGCCTCCGCGCCGCTGTTGGTGAGCATGCCGCTGACCGGGTAACTCAAGGGCATGAAACGCGCCAGCCGCTCCATGAACTCGACATAGGGCCCGTGGGGCGCCGCGTTGAACGCGTAGTGGGTCAGCCGAGTAGCCTGCTGCTGAATCGCCGCCACCACCCGCGGATGGCAATGCCCCAGGTTGAGCACGCCAATACCGCCGACGAAATCGATGTAGCGCTTGCCGTTCTCGTCCCACACCTCGGCATTCCTGCCGTGGCTCAGGCGGATGGGGTGAACGATGGAAATCGACTGGCTGATGCTTTCGCTGCTCATGGGCTAAGGGCTCTGGCTACCTGGAACATGGCGGCTATCTAAGCCAAGAGCGAGGCCGCGTCGCAAACGAAATAAAGTGCGGGGGTCAGTATGAAAATTCTGGATGTTGGGAGGAGGGCTGGATCAGTCGTTCAGCGGCGCGACGTTCCTGGCCCTGGCCCGGCGCTGGCGCAGCAGTGCGACCGCCACCACCAGCACCACGACACCGAGGACAATCGGCAGGCGATAGGGCTTCAAGTCGCCGAACAGATGTTCTAGCGCATCGCCGGCCCAGTAGCCGCCGCAGACGAACAGCGTGGCCCAGAGCACAGCGCCGAGCATGTTCAGCAAGGTGAAGCGCAGTGGCGACAGGCCGCTGGCGCCGATCACCACCGGGCCGACCCAGCGCATGCCATACATGAAACGCACCGCCAGCACCGACGTCGAGGGATAACGCCGGATCAACCCGGTCACCCGCTCGATGGCGGCCTGCTGGCCCTTCAGGCGCGGCAACAAACGCCCGCCGAAATGCCGCCCGCTCCAGAACAGCAACTGGTCGCCGAACATCCCGCTGACCGTCGCCACGGCAATCACTGCCCACAGGTCTAGCACCTGCTGATGCGCCGCCATGCCACCCAGGATCAGCACGGTTTCGCCCTCCAGCAGGCAGCCGAGGACAATCACCCAGTAGCCATAGGTCGCAAGCAGGGCGTGCAGGTCGAGGTGTTCGAACATGGGGATGAAGGGGCCTTTGAAGAAGTAATCAGTAAGCTCTAGAAGCGCCGAGATCTCTTGGCCCGCTCAAGCATAGGGGAAAATTTTG
Organism: Pseudomonas sp. GW460-12-10-14-TSB1; assembly: GCF_017349775.1. Lineage (NCBI taxonomy): Bacteria > Pseudomonadati > Pseudomonadota > Gammaproteobacteria > Pseudomonadales > Pseudomonadaceae > Pseudomonas > Pseudomonas sp. GW460-12-10-14-TSB1. The sequence goes on along the minus strand of NZ_JACNAC010000006.1, from coordinate 147,796 downwards.
CCTGATCGTTGACCTGTCGGTGATGCGCGCTAGGCTGGCGGCTCTATTTAAAAACGCCAGGAGATAGCTCGATGGCGCAAGGATCAGTCTTTAGAAACAGCAGCGGTCAGACAATTCAGCTGACTGAGGCTATGGCGTTTCCTGATGATGTTACGCAAGTGGAGATCATCGCTATGGGCCGTACTCGGATCATCGTCCCGGCTGGAGAAGTTTGGGATAGTTGGTTCGATGAGGCTTCTGTGAGTACGGACTGTATGGCAGACAGGGATCAGCCTGCTTAACCGAGAGGCGTCTGAGCGACTCGGTTTTTGCTAAGTCGCTCTCGCCCTTCAGTCCTTATCTGGCGCCAGCATCCGGGTTTTCGGCGCGCCATTGGCGTTGTGCTGGTAGATCTCCCGGGGCTGGCCGTGGTCGTTGAAGAACACCTGGCCAATGCCCGCCGAGTTCCACAGGCGTTCGCCGGCTTCGCGATGTTCGGGGCTGTAGGGCACCACTCGCATCAGCCGGCGGCGGGTGAACCAGTTCAAGGGGGAGCGCGGTGAATACAGCCAGCGATTGAGGCGGTCGAACCATTCCAGCAGGGTCGCTGGAAACTCGTTCTTGATGCCGCTGCTGGTGATCTGCCAGATCTTCGGGCCGCCCTTGCGGTGGCGGATCAGCACTTCGTAAACGAAGGAGTAATGCACGTCGCCGGAGAGGATCACGTAGTTACCCGGGGTACGCGAGTGGCGGAAGATATTCAGGATGACCTGGGCCGCGCCGCGGTGGGCCATCCAGTTTTCCGCGTCCACCAGCAGTGGGTGACCGCACCAACTGAAGACCTTCTGCACCGTCTCGATCAGCTTGACGCCGAACACCGGCGCCGGGGAAACGATGATCGCCGACGGGTGATCCAGCAGTTCATGTTGCAGCTCGCTCAGGGCTTCCCAGTCGAGCAGGCCCGAGGGCTGCGCCAGGTTGAACTCGCTGCGCCAGCGCCGGGTGCGGGTGTCCAGCACCACCAGTGCCGGGGTGGTGGGCAGGGTGTATTGCCATTGCTGGAAGCGCAGCAGCTCGTCGATCAAAGTGTCTTGGGTGGCGCTGTCCAGGTAGAGCGCATCGCCCTGGGCCTCGGCGCTCAGGGCGCGGGTGTGTTGCAGCGGCGTGGCGAAGGCGTCCGGGTTGTTGCCCCAGCCCTGGCACAGCATGTAGGCGATCAGCGCATTGCCGATGATGCGTTTGGAAAACGGGTGGCCGTAGGCGGTTTCTTCCCACTGGGCGCTGAGGTTCCAGTCGTCGGTGATGTCGTGGTCGTCGAAGATCATCAGGCTCGGCAGGTGGGCGAATACTCGCGCCACACCACCCAGGCCCTTGGCGAACGCCTCGATCCGCAGCTGCTCGCGCTGGTAGCGCTGTTGCTCCTTGGCAGCGAGCTGTGGCGGTCGCGGATCGATCAGGCTCCAAGGCACCGGCGACCAGACCAGCAGGTACATGGCCATGACCTCGGCGAAGGTCACCAGATGGTTGTCGGCGCTGCCGCTGGTGAAGATCGGCTTTTTCACCCCACCGAAGAAACGCTCGCGCAGGGTCTCGTTGCTTTTCAGCGCCGGCAGCAATTCGGAGCGTTGGTAATAGCTGGCGCGGTGCCGATAGAGCGCGGCACTGTCGCTTACCACCGCGCCTTCCAGATGCTCGCCGAACAAGCCCAGGCGCTCGATCAATGCATGAATCGCCCGCAGCATCGGCCCGGCCACGTCGTCGGCGTAGACCTGGTCGCCGGTCATCAGCAACAGGGCAGGGCGTTGCTGCGGATCGGGTGTTTCCTCCAGTAAGCGATCGATACAGAGCAAACCCTCGTCCGCCGAGTGATGAGGCTTACGGCAGGAGCCGTGGACCAATTGCTGAATGCGGCTGTGCAGGACGAAATCCGGCTGCTGCTTTTGCCCATAGAGCAGATGCGGCGCCCACTTGGCTATGCCTGAACTTGAACCATCGGCATGATTGATCAGCACGTCGTAGTCGATGGGCACATCGCAGGGCAGGGGATTGTCCAGCGGCAGGTCGATCAGGTGGATAAAGGCATGCCGGCCTATCGGGATCACCTGGCACTGCTCGGCGGTGAGCGGGTAGTCGCGGATTTCCGCGTCGCTGCCTGCCTGCAAACGCAACGTCAGCTCCAGCGCACGGGAACCCACCAGCCACAGCACCAGCCGCGTGGGTTCCAGGCGGCGCAGCAGGGGGCCGGCCAGCACAGGGGGAGACGTGAGTGTCGCTGGAGGAGCTGATTGCATGCGTTAAGGTTTCGGAAAAAATTGAGTCGGGATCATATAGCGGAGGATGTAGAAGTTTTGTCAGTACGAGACGAAAGAGGAGTACTTATCCTTGCTCGGGGCTTCAGTGCTTCTTCTTTTTGGGCGACTTGCTGGAGCTTTTGAACAAAGTGAATCCATGTGGGTTTCTGTAGCGGCCAGCATAAGAATCAAATGCCTTTTGTACGGACTTCTTGGTCTTGAAAAGTTTGTGATAGTAGATGTGTGCAAACAAGGCTGCGTTATAAAAGCTGGGTGAGCCTGTTGGGGCTATATAGTTTTTGCAGCCAAGCTCCTTGGTGAGGAGCCTGGCAAAAGGTTGTGAGCCTGACTGGCAGGCGGTGCTGACGATAGTGGTGCCTTTCAGCGATATGGAACTCTCTCGCAGCTTTGCATGCGAGCCCTCTCCATCATGTGTCCACCATCCTGCGAAGCGCTTTTTTTTCGTCACTGCGCCATGGGTCGCTATATGCACGTGGGTCATTTCAGTCTGAGTCAGGGCCTTGAGAAGCTGCTTAATCGACTTCACACGGATCAATTTGGATTTGACCTGCATCAGGTTGAATATTTCTTTGAGGACCTTTCCCTCTGATCCGGGATCGTCTTCACAGACGCACTCGATGATGCAAACGCCTTTGGTCATCTTCAGGGCTCTTTAAATGGGCAGTGGGCGAGTGTAAGGGAATGCCCGGCTAGCTGGCGGTGGACGATGCGATGGCAAAATAGTAGCTTTTATCCCCAGTCCATTGCTAACGGCCCTTCCAGGTCGTTGCATCCCAGGCTTTGCTCGTTAAGGAAGACGTTCTACTCCAGTCGCTAGCCCACAAGGATGAACCATGGCCATCAAGTCCACGCACTCGAACCAGCAAAAACACCTCGCCGTGCTTATCGATGCTGACAACGCCCAGGCGTCAATTGTCGAGGCATTGTTCGAGGAAATCGCCAAGTACGGCATCGCCAGCGTGAAGCGCATGTATGGTGACTGGACCGGGCCGCAATTGGGCGGGTGGAAGAAGCTGATGCTGGAGCATTCGATCCAGCCCATCCAGCAGTTCGCCTACACCAAGGGTAAGAACGCAACCGATAGCTCGTTGATCATCGATGCCATGGACCTGCTTTATACCCGGCGTTTCGACGGCTTCTGCCTGGTGTCCAGCGACAGTGACTTCACCCGCCTGGCCGGGCGCCTGCGCGAGGAGGGCCTGATGGTATATGGCTTCGGCGAAGCGAAAACGCCAGAGCCCTTCGTCAAGGCTTGCGACAAGTTTATCTATACCGAAATTCTCCGGGCCCAGGACGTCACTGAATCCGCCGCCCAGGGCGATAAGACCCAGGTCACCCCCGGCCCCATCGAGGAGACGGGCAAACAACCAGCCGCTTCATCTTCCAGCAGTTCGGCAAAAGTACCGGTGGAGTTCATCGCCAAGATCCTCGATGACATCGCCGAAGAGGACGGCTGGGCACCCTTGGCCATGTTGGGCACCACTATCAGCAAGGTGCGTCCCGCATTCGACTCTCGGCTGTATGGCCACACCAAACTCAGCGGCCTGATCCGTAGCCAGAGCAAATGGTTCGACCTGGATACCCGTGGCGGCTCGCCCACCGGTGGGGCGGTGCTGTACGTGCGCAACAAAAATAGAGCCCCCGACCAGCAGGCTCGCTGAGCTGGCCGGCTACGACCGATCCTGAAGCGCCTGAGTTCTTGAGCCTCTATTAAGTAAGTCAGAGCTGAAAAATCAGGATCGGGAATCTTCAAGCTTCTCCCTGGAGGGCATCTTGGATGGTGTCAGCCGCACCAAGACCGCTGTCCGCTCCTCGCACCAACACCTGCGGTTCCCCCTGCTTGATCACCCACCGTATCAACTCGGTCACGCTGATGAAGTGCTGGCGCTCGACCCATTCCAGGCCTTCGGGGCTGTAGTGTTCGCTGTAGCGGCTGAGGATCAGGTGTTGCTGGTCGGCCGAGAGGCGCAGGCTGACTTCGCGGCATTGCAGGGAGGCGTCGCCGTGTTTGGCCACGCGTTGCAGCAGGACCAGGGCGTCGGTTTCAGAAGTCATCATGGGTCGCTCCTTCACAACGATGTTTGGCAGGGTCAGTAGCGCCTTGCTTGCCTTCCTGCACGAAGGCGGCGCGGTGTTCGGCGTTCACGTCGCGCAGGGCGCTGTAGTAGTCGGGCATGGTTTTCAGGCTGTCGGTGAGCGGCAGCAGGGCGGCGCGGCCGTCCACTACGCCACCGACCATGGCGACGGTGCCCAGGGTCTGCACGGTGTCGCTGTTGTCGCCGAAGGGGGAGACCACGAAGTTGAGGATCTTGCCCACCGAGTCGCGGCTGTTGTCGGTGCCCAGCAGCGGCAGTTCGACGATGGGGCCGTTGCCGATGCCCCATACGCCGAAGGTCTGGCCGAAGTCGGCGGTATGGCGCGGGATGCCGATCGGGTCCGAGACGTTGAATAGGCCGAGTACGCCGACCGTGGTGTTGACCGCAAAGCGCCCCAGGGTGTTGACCGAGCGCTGCGGGTTGCCCTGCAGCAGGTCGTTGATGAAGACCTTGGGCTCGCCGAAGTTGCTCGCGAAGTTGTGCACACCCTGTTGCATGAAGTCCGGCAGGTGGCGATAACCGCGGGCGACCGGTGCCAGGGCGTAGTCGTCGACGGCCTTGTTGAAGGCGAATACGCCACGGTTGACCGGCTCGGCGGGGTCATAGATCGGATAGTCGACCTTCGCGCAGTCGGGTTGAGTGGCAGACCCCGTGCTGGTACAGCCCGCCAGGTAGGACAGGGACAGCAGCAGGGCGGTATGACGACACAGGCGGGTGGAGCACAGGAAGGAGCGCATGGGCGGACGACCTTGGGAACAGGGAGGCCGATGCTGGCATGGGGGTTTTGCTTAAAGATGTCTGCTTTATTGCGTGGTTGTCGGTTTGTTACCGCGTTGAAATATATGACGGGCCGCGTCCAATGGTTTTGAATGAGAGTTCTTTCCGAGCTTGAGTGATACGCACTGGTGAGCAGTCTGTTGATCGTGGACGACGACCTTGAGGTCCTCGCGCTGCTGAAGAAATTTTTTGTGCAACACGGCTACTCGGTGGAAGTCGCCACCGAGGGCGCTTCGCTGTGGGCGGCGCTGGAGCGGCAGGTGCCGGACCTGATCATTCTCGACCTGATGCTGCCGGGGGAAAACGGCCTGACCCTGTGTCAGCGCCTGCGTCAGCAGCACGCCGTGCCGGTGATCATGTTGACCGCCATGGGTGAGTTGAGCGACCGCGTGGTGGGGTTGGAAATGGGCGCCGACGATTACCTGAGCAAACCCTTCGATGCCCGCGAACTACTGGCTCGGGTGCGAGCGGTGCTGCGTCGCGCCGGAGAGAGTCGGCCGGTGGTCGGGGAGGTGCCGCGCCCGCTGATCAGGTTCGCCGACTGGCAACTGGACCTGACTCGCCGCGAGCTGCGCTCGCCGGATCAGGTGATGATTCCGCTGTCGGCGGGGGAGTTCGACCTGCTGCTGGTGTTCGTCGAGCATCCGCAACGCATCCTCAGCCGAGAGCAGTTGCTCGACCTGGCGCGCGGGCAGGCCCATGACGCCTTCGATCGCAGCATCGACGTGCAGGTCAGCCGCCTGCGCCGCAAGCTGGAATTCGACACCAAGCGTCCGGCAATGATTCGCACGGTGCGCAATGGCGGCTATCTGTTCACTCCCAGCGTGACCCGCCAATGAGGGCCAGACACAGGCCGGGCGGCCCGCGCGACACCATCGCCCGCTGGATCGCCCTGACCACCCTGATGGCGATGCTCACCGCCCTGGCCTTCAATGCGCTGTTCGTGCAGTTGGCCGGGGTCTGGGCCAAGCCGCCGTTGAGCGAGTCCGGCCTGGTGGAAAAGATCGCCTCCATCAGCAATCTGATCGACGCCTCGGAGCCGGTGCAGCGCGCTCGCCTGGCCGAGTCGGTCAGCGACCAGGCCCTGAGTGTGACCTGGCACCCGACGCGACGGGATATCGAAGTACCGGTAGTCGATGAGCCGGAATACCGCGAGGGTTCGACGAAACTGAAGCAGTTGCTCAAGCCGGGAGTGGGTCACATGGAAGCCTACCAGCCCAGTGACTGGCCGGGGCCGGGCGGACCTTATGCGTTGCTGATCCAGATGAGCGATGGCTCCTGGCTGATGTTCTCCTCGGTCTCGCGCAGTTGGGGGCTGGATGAGGGGCCGCGCAACCTGATCGTGATCGGTCTGGTGCTGTTGTCCACCGTCCTGGTCGCCTTGATCGCCACTCGCCGCCTGGCCAGGCCCCTGCAGCAGTTCGCCCTGGGTGCGCGGCGGTTTGGCGTGGACTTTCGCGCGCCACCCATCGAGCCGGTCGGCCCCCATGAGATCCGCCAGGCGATCCTCGCGTTCAACGCCATGCAGGCCCAGTTACAGCACTTCATCAAGGACCGCACGCAGATGCTCGCGGCGATCTCCCACGATCTGCGTACCCCGCTGACCCGCATGCGCCTGCGCGGCGAGTTCATCGAGGACCCCGAGCAACAGCGCCGGCTGTTCCATGACGTCGATGAGATGCAGGCGATGATCAACTCGGCGCTGGAGTTCTTCCGCGACGATGCGCGGCTGGAGGAGGCGACCTCCTTCGATCTGGCGGAACTGCTGCAAACCCTGGTCGACGATTACCGCGACCAGTCCATCGACATCGCGTTCAGCGGTCCGCCGCGCCTGGTGTATTTCGGCCGCCCGCTGGGGCTCAAGCGGGTCATGAGCAACCTGCTGGAAAACGCCATCAAATACGCCAGCGAACCGGCGATTGAAGTGGTGGCGGATGCCGAGCAGGTGAAGGTCTGTGTGCTGGATCGCGGGCCGGGGATTCCCGTCGAATGGCATGAGCAGGTGTTCGAGCCGTTCTTTCGCATGGAAAGCTCGCGCAACCGCAACACCGGTGGCGTCGGCCTGGGGCTTTCCGCGGCGCGGGCGATCGTGCTGGAGCACGGCGGCGAACTGCGCCTGCGCAACCGTGATGGTGGCGGGCTGGAGGTGTGTGTGCTGTTGCCGGTGCAGGGTATCTAGCTGGTCGGGCCCGCTTCAGGACCTTTCATCGATCCTGGAGCGGGGCCCTCTTCAAGGCTGGCTGTTTACGCGAGTGTCGCCTGTGGATTGCGCACCGGCTCCGCGGCCGCTTCGTTGTACACCCGCTCGTCTTCCTCCATGACCCGCGACGCCCGGCCGACCAGCACCGGGTCGGGTTGATGGGCCACGCGCAGGTTCTTGCCCGGATAGTCGAGGGAATGCAGGAAGTGACGGATGCAGTTGATCCGCGCGCGCTTCTTGTCGTCCGACTTGATCACTGTCCAGGGCGCATCGGCGGTGTCGGTGTGGAAAAACATCGCCTGTTTGGCGGCGGTGTATTCGTCCCATTTGTCCAGCGACTTGATGTCGATGGGCGAGAGTTTCCAGTGCTTGAGCGGGTCGTCGCGGCGCGAAATGAAGCGGCGCAGCTGCTCGTCGCGATTGACCGAGAACCAGTACTTGAACAGGAGGATGCCGCTGTTGCACAGCATGCGCTCCAGCTCGGGCGTCTGGCGCATGAACTCCAGGTATTGCAGGGGCGAGCAGAAGTCCATGACCCGCTCGACACCGGCGCGGTTGTACCAGGAGCGGTCGAAGAACACCATTTCCCCGGCGGTGGGCAGATGCTGGATATAACGCTGGAAATACCACTGGCCCTGTTCCTGCTCGCTGGGTTTTTCCAGGGCGACGATCCGTGCTCCCCGCGGGTTCAGGTGTTCCATGAAACGCTTGATGGTGCCGCCCTTGCCTGCAGCGTCGCGCCCCTCGAACAGCACCACGACGCGCTGCCCGGTTTCCTTGACCCAGCTTTGCACCTTGAGCAGTTCGATCTGCAGCTCCTGCTTGGCCTTTTCATACTCGGCGCGACGCATGCGGCTGCGGTACGGGTAGCTGGCCGGCAGCTTGGCGGTGGAGCTGTCTTCATTGCTGCCATGGGGCGCACTGGCCACCTGCAGGGCGACCGGTTGCTGGCTGATGGCGCTGATTTCGGCTTCGGCGGCTTTGGCAGCGGTAGGTTTAGTGGTTGCACGTGGTCGGCGCGGGCGTGGAGTGGCCGGTTTGCGTGGGGCGCTTTTGCTGCTGGCCGTGACCGTCGGTTTGGCTGCTGGCGTGGCTTTTTCCGGAAGGGGGTTGGGAAGGGGACGCGCGGTGGATTCTTCGCTCATATCGGGCCTGTCTGATCGCTCCAATGTCTTTCAGACAGTCTATGGCGCACAAGACTGGGCTTCTTGATGCGTATCAAGGAAGCTTTTGAGCCGGTCTGCATCGATGCTTTTAGTCGTTCGTAGGAGCGAGGCTTACCCGCGAAACAGAGGCTGCGTAGTGCCAATCAATCCGCGTCATCGTTCATCGCGAGCAAGCTTCGCTCCTGCAGAATCCCGGCGCGCAGGGGCGCGGCACTTTTCTGCAGGCGAAAAAAAAGACCTTGAATTTCAAGGTCTTTTTTAAGTTTGGTGCCCCGAGGGAGACTCGAACTCCCACTTCTCTCGAAAACGGATTTTGAATCCGCCGCGTCTACCAATTCCGCCATCAGGGCTCAATGGCGGCGAAGTATAGAGACGTGCCTACCGTTGGTCAATCAGGTTTCATGGTCAATTTTGGCTATTTCCGCTAAACTTTCCGGCCCTGCTAGACGAACCCCATCATGCGTGTTGCTGACTTTACCTTCGAGCTCCCTGATTCGCTGATCGCCCGCCATCCCCTGGCCGAGCGTCGCGCGAGTCGCCTGTTGACCCTGGACGGGGTCACCGGCGCCCTGGCCCACCGTCAATTCACTGATTTGCTTGAGCATTTGCGCCCGGGCGACTTGATGGTGTTCAACAATACCCGGGTGATTCCGGCGCGCCTGTTTGGCCAGAAAGCCTCCGGCGGCAAGCTGGAAATCCTGGTGGAACGGGTGCTCGACAGCCACCGCGTGCTGGCCCATGTGCGCTCCAGCAAGTCGCCGAAGCCGGGTTCGAAGATCCTGATCGAAGGCGGCGGCGAGGCCGAGATGCTGGCCCGCCACGACACCCTGTTCGAGCTGGGGTTCGCTGAGGAAGTGCTGCCGCTGCTGGAGCGCGTCGGCCATATGCCGTTGCCTCCTTATATAGACCGCCCGGACGAAGACTCGGACCGCGAGCGTTATCAGACCGTGTATTCCGAGCGCCTGGGCGCCGTGGCCGCGCCGACCGCGGGGCTGCATTTCGACCAGCCGCTGCTGGAGGCGATTGCCGCCAAGGGCGTCGAGACCGCGTTCGTGACCCTGCATGTGGGCGCCGGGACCTTCCAGCCGGTACGGGTGGAGCGCATCGAAGATCACCATATGCACAACGAATGGCTGGAAGTCAGCCAGGACGTGGTGGATGCGGTGGCGGCCTGCCGTGCGCGTGGCGGTCGGGTGGTGGCGGTGGGGACCACCAGCGTGCGTTCCCTGGAAAGTGCGGCGCGCGATGGCGTGCTCAAGCCGTTCAGCGGCGACACCGACATCTTTATCTACCCGGGCCGGCCGTTCCATGTGGTCGATGCCCTGGTCACCAACTTCCATTTGCCCGAATCCACGCTGTTGATGCTGGTTTCGGCGTTCGCCGGTTATCCCGAAGCCATGGCCGCCTACAAGGCCGCCGTCGAGCATGGATACCGCTTTTTCAGCTACGGTGATGCGATGTTCATCACCCGCAATCCCGCGCCACGCGGCCCTGAGGAAACAGCATGAGTCGCACCTGTCGTATGTCTTTCGAGCTGCTCGCCACCGACGGCAAGGCTCGTCGCGGTCGTCTGACCTTCCCCCGTGGCACCGTGGAAACCCCGGCCTTCATGCCGGTGGGCACCTACGGCACGGTCAAGGGCATGCTGCCTCGGGACATCGTCGCCACCGGCGCCGAAATCATCCTGGGCAACACCTTCCACCTGTGGCTGCGCCCGGGCACCGAAGTGATCAAGAAGCACGGCGACCTGCATGACTTCATGCAGTGGAAAGGCCCGATCCTCACCGACTCCGGCGGTTTCCAGGTGTTCAGCCTGGGTGCCATGCGCAAGATCAAGGAGGAGGGCGTGACCTTCGCCTCGCCGGTCGACGGCGCCAAGGTTTTCATGGGCCCGGAAGAGTCGATGCAAGTCCAGCGCGACCTGGGCTCGGACATCGTGATGATCTTCGACGAATGCACCCCGTACCCGGCCGACGAAGACGTCGCGCGGGTGTCCATGGAGCTGTCGCTACGCTGGGCCCAGCGCTCGAAGAACGCCCATGGCGACAACACGGCGGCGCTGTTCGGCATCGTCCAGGGCGGCATGCACCAGGACCTGCGCATGCGCTCCCTGGAAGGCCTGGACAAGATCGGCTTTGACGGCCTGGCCATTGGCGGCCTGTCGGTGGGCGAGCCCAAGCACGAGATGATCAAGGTGCTGGACTACCTGCCAGGCCAGATGCCAGCAGACAAACCTCGTTACCTTATGGGTGTTGGCAAGCCGGAAGATCTGGTTGAGGGTGTGCGCCGCGGTGTGGACATGTTCGATTGCGTGATGCCAACCCGTAATGCCCGCAATGGGCACCTGTTCATTGACACTGGCGTGCTGAAGATCCGCAACGCGTTCCATCGCCATGATGATTCGCCGCTGGATCCGACCTGCGATTGCTATACCTGCCAGAACTTCTCCCGTGCTTATCTGCATCATCTGGACAAGTGCGGCGAAATGCTGGGGAGCATGCTCAATACCATCCATAATTTGCGTCATTACCAACGTCTTATGGCTGGTTTGCGCGAGGCTATTCAACAGGGTACATTGGCCGCCTTTGTCGATTCCTTCTATGCCAAACGCGGGTTGCCCGTGCCGCCTTTAGAATAAGTTCTAAAGACGTTTAGACCCACTTTTGTAATTATCCGGAGTGTTACATGAGCTTTTTTATCTCGACTGCAATGGCTGATGCTGCTGCACCTGCTGCTGGCCCTGCTGGCACTGGCTTTGAGTGGATTTTCCTGGTCGGTTTCCTGGTCATCTTCTACCTGATGATCTGGCGTCCACAGGCCAAGCGCGCCAAAGAACAGAAGAACCTGCTGGGCAGCCTGCAGAAAGGTGACGAAGTTGTGACTACTGGCGGTATCGCCGGCAAGATCACCAAAGTGACCGATGACTTCGTAGTGCTGGAAGTTTCCGACACTATCGAGATGAAGTTCCAGAAAGGCGCTATCGCTGCCACGCTGCCAAAAGGCACGCTGAAGGCGATCTAAGTTTCATCTTTTACCAATCGACGGGGCGCGCAAGGCGCCCCGCTTCATAAACGGGCGGCGTGATGCTGAACAAATACCCTCTGTGGAAATACGTACTGATCCTGGCGGTGCTAGCGATCGGTTTTATTTATTCCGCTCCCAATCTATACCCTGATGATCCGGCCATTCAGGTCAGCGGCGCGAGTACCGCGTTGCAGGTCACTCAGGCGGATCTGGATCGTGCGAGCAAAGCGCTCACCGACGCCGGGATCAACGTCAAGGCAGCGACCATCGCGGCCAAGGGCAAGGGCGGCCTGTTGCGTCTGACCAAGCAGGAAGACCAGCTTCCAGCCAAGGACGTCGTGCGCAAGGCCCTGGGTGACGACTACGTCGTTGCATTGAACCTGGCACAAACCACCCCGCAATGGCTGCGCAACCTCGGCGCGCACCCGATGAAGCTGGGCCTGGACTTGTCCGGCGGTGTGCACTTCCTGCTGGAAGTGGACATGGAAAAAGCCCTCGACGCACGCCTGAAAGTCTACGAAGGCGATGTGAAGAGCCTGCTGCGTAAAGAGCGCCTGCGCTATCGCAGCCTGCCGCAGCTCAACGGTGCCATTCAGCTGGGCTTCAGTGACGAAGCGACCCGTGAACAGGCGCGTACGCTGATCCGCAAGAACTTCAACGATTTCGACATTGTTCCGGCCGACCTCAATGGTCAGGCGGTGCTGCGTCTGGCGATGACCCCGGCCAAGCTGGCGGAAATCCGTGAATACTCCATCAAGCAGAACTTGACCACGGTACGTAACCGCGTCAACGAGCTGGGTGTTGCCGAGCCTCTGGTTCAGCGTCAGGGCGCCAACCGTATCGTGGTTGAGCTGCCGGGCGTGCAGGACACCGCTGAAGCCAAGCGTATCCTGGGCAAGACGGCCAACCTTGAATTCCGTCTGGCCGCCGAGCCGGGCGCTTCGAAAGCCACTTCCGAATCTTTCGAGTTCCGTGAAGGCAATCGTCCTCCTGCGCTGATCGAGCGTGGCCTGATCATCACCGGTGACCAGGTGACCGACGCCCAGGCGGGCTTCGACGAACACGGTCGTCCACAGGTGAATATCAAGCTCGATGGCCACGGCGGCGAGCTGATGAGCCGTTCGACCCGCAGCAACGTCGGTCGCAGCATGGCGGTGATCTTCATCGAGCAGAAGCCGACCACCACTTACACCAAGCAAGTGGTCGACGGTGTCGAGAAAGACGTCGCGGTGCAGAGCTTCAAGGAAGAGAAGAAGATCATCAGCCTGGCGACCATTCAGTCGCCGCTGGGCAGCCAGTTCCGCATCACCGGCCTGAACGGTCAGGGCGAGTCCTCCGAGCTGGCCCTGCTGCTGCGTGCTGGTGGTCTGGCCGCGCCTATGTACTTCGCCGAAGAGCGCACAATCGGTCCGAGCCTGGGGGCCGACAACATCACCAAGGGTATCGATGCGTCGCTGTGGGGCATGCTGTTCGTGTCGCTGTTCATCATCGCCATCTACCGTTTCTTCGGCATCATCGCCACTGTGGCGCTGGCGCTGAACATGGTGCTGCTGCTGGCCCTGATGTCCTTGCTGGGGGCTACGCTGACCCTGCCGGGTATCGCCGGTATCGTGTTGACCATGGGTATGGCGGTGGACGCCAACGTACTGATCTTCTCGCGGATACGTGAAGAGATCGCCGCCGGCATGACCGTGCAGCGGGCAATCAACGAAGGCTTCGGCCGGGCATTCACCGCGATTCTCGACTCCAACCTGACCACGTTGCTGGTCGGCGGGATTCTCTTTGCCATGGGCACCGGCCCGGTCAAAGGCTTTGCGGTGACCATGTCCCTCGGGATCTTTACCTCGATGTTCACGGCCATCTGGCTGACCCGCGCGATGGTCAACCTGATCTTCGGCGGTCGTGACTTCAAGAAGTTGTGGATTTAAGGGGCTGCCATGTTACGTACTATCAACTTCATGGGCGTCCGCAACGTTGCGTTCGGCGTCACCTTGCTCCTGACCGTTCTGGCGCTGTTCAGCTGGTTCCACAAGGGGTTGAACTACGGCCTGGACTTTACCGGCGGTACGCTCATCGAGCTGACCTACGAGCGTCCGGCGGATGTGATGAAGGTTCGTGCTCAACTGAGCGAATCCGGTTATCACGAAGCGATCGTGCAAAGCTTCGGTGCCACCACCGACCTGCTGGTGCGGATGCCGGGTGAAGACCCGCAACTGGGCCATCAGGTAGCAGAAGCATTGCAGAAGACTGGCGGCGACAACCCGGCGCAGGTCAAGCGCGTCGAGTTCGTCGGCCCGCAGGTGGGTGAAGAGTTGCGCGACCAGGGCGGCCTCGGCATGCTGATGGCGCTGGGTGGCATCCTGATCTACCTGGCCTTCCGCTTTCAGTGGAAGTTCGCGGTCGGCGCCATCGTCTCGCTGATCCACGACGTGGTGGTGACCGTGGGTATCCTGTCGTTCTTCCAGATCACCTTCGACCTGACGGTGCTGGCGGCGGTACTGGCGATCATCGGTTACTCGCTCAACGACACCATCGTGGTGTTCGACCGGGTGCGTGAGAACTTCCGTGTGCTGCGCAAGGCCAGCCTGATCGAGAACATCAACATCTCGACCACCCAGACCCTGCTGCGCACCATGGCGACCTCGATCTCCACTCTGCTGGCGATCGCGGCACTGCTGTTCTTCGGTGGCGACAACCTGTGGGGCTTCTCCATCGCGCTGTTCGTCGGTGTTCTGGCGGGTACCTACTCGTCGATCTACATCGCCAACGTGGTGCTGATCTGGCTGAACCTGAGCAGCGAGGACTTGATTCCTCCGGCCAATACCGAGAAGGAAGTCGACGACCGTCCATAACGGTTTTCGCTTCCCGGCAAGGCAGTCGAAAAGGCGCGAGTATTGAACTCGCGCCTTTTTTTATGCTCCAAGGCAGGGAGAAGCGCGGGCTTGTCCCGCTTGTGATGGTCAGGAGGTTCACGTGAACAAGTCGATGCTGGTTGGTGCGGTATTAGGTGCCGTCGCTGTGACTGCTGGGGGGGCTGTTGCCACCTACAAGCTGGTCAATAGTGGCCCTGAGTATGCGCAGGTGCTGGCAGTTCAGCCGGTCAAACAACAGATCAAAACACCGCGTGAAGTATGCAAGGACGTCACCGTGACCCGTCAGGCTCCGGTGAAGGATCAACATCAGATTGCCGGTACGGTGGTCGGTGCACTGGCCGGTGGCCTTCTGGGTAACCAGATTGGCGGCGGTACAGGCAAGAAGATCGCTACGGTCGCCGGTGCGGTCGGCGGTGGTTACGCGGGTAACAAGGTGCAGGAAGGCATGCAGGAGCGTGATACCTACACCACCACTCAGACTCGCTGCAACACGGTCAACGACATCAGCGAAAAGGTCGTGGGTTATGACGTGAAGTACGAGCTGAACGGCAAACAAGGCCAGGTACGCATGGATCGTGATCCGGGCAGCCAGATTCCGGTCAACAAGGAAGGTCAGTTGATCCTGGGGCAGAACGTACCAGCGCAGTAAACATTTGAGCGTCAATCATGAAAAAGCACCCTTCGGGGTGCTTTTTCATTGTCTGTGGATTGGGTCTTCTTCTGTAGGAGCGAGGCTTGCCCGCGATAGCTTCAGTCCCGAATGAGGCTGATACACCGCGGTGCCCAGATCGCGGGCAAGCCTCGCTCCTACAAGGAGAGTGGTTCGCCGACAAATCCCAGGCATAAAAAAAGCACCCCGCAGGGTGCTTTTTTGTCGCTGACGCTTAGCGCTTCAGCGAGGCCGGCAGGTGCGGCTGGATGGCGGTGAGGACCGCCTTGAAGCATTTGGTGTTGCCGGCAACCACGTGGCCCTTTTCCAGGAAGTCGTGACCGCCGGTGAAGTCGCTCACCAGGCCGCCGGCTTCTTGGATCAGCAGGGCGCCTGCAGCCATGTCCCACTCGGACAGGCCCGACTCCCAGAAGGCGTCGAAACGACCGGCGGCCACGTAGGCCAGATCCAGGCTGGCGGCGCCAGCGCGGCGGATGCCGGCGGTCTGGCCGACCAGGGCGCGGAACATGCCCAAGTAGTTGTCGAGGTTGTCCATCTGGTCGTCACGGAACGGGAAGCCGGTACCCAGCAGGGCGCCGTCCAGGCTGGTACGGCCGCTGACGCGCAGGCGACGACCGTTCAGTTGGGCGCCGCGACCACGGCTGGCGGTGAATTCTTCCTGGCGCACCGGGTCCAGAACCACAGCGTGTTCCAGGCGACCACGGTATTTGCAGGCGATGCTGACAGCGAAGTGAGGAATGCCGCGCAGGAAGTTGGTGGTGCCGTCCAGTGGGTCGATGATCCACAGGTAGTCTTCGCCTTCGCCGCTGCCAGCGTGCAGACCGGTTTCTTCACCGAGAATGCCGTGAGTCGGGTAGGCCTTGCGCAATGCGTCGATGATCTTCTGCTCGGCAGCGCGATCAACTTCGGATACGTAGTCTTTGGCGTCTTTTTCGTCGACCTTGATGGTATCCAGGCGCTCGATGGAGCGGAAAATCAGTTCACTGGCGCTGCGGGCGGCGCGCAGCGCGATATTCAGCATTGGCTGCATGGATAGGTCACCTAAGGTTGTTAAAGAAAGCCGAGCATTCTAGCAGAAAACTTTTGCAGATGAAGGTCGACATTCGCTCCGCTGGCCTAGATCTGCCGTTCAAGCCTGTAAATGCGCGGACATTTTGACGAGTGGCAGTCCGTCTGGCGTTGGCCTGCTTCTATAAACTGCCAGCCAGAAGCAGTTATTTTTGAGGCGGGAGCGCTGGCTGTTCTGTAAGATTTGCTCCCCTTTCCCGTGTCCGAGAGCGCCTCCCTTGCTGCAGAACATTCGTGTCGTCCTGGTCAATACCAGTCATCCCGGAAACATCGGCGGGGCTGCGCGTGCCATGAAGAACATGGGGCTGTCGCGGCTGGTGTTGGTCGAGCCGCGGATTTTCCCATCCCATGAGGCCGATGCGCGCGCGTCCGGCGCTACCGACATTCTTGAAAGCGCTCAGGTCGTCGCCACCCTGGAAGATGCCCTAGCCGGCTGCACCCTGGTGTTTGGTACCAGCGCCCGTGACCGGCGTATTCCCTGGCCATTGCTCGACCCCCGTGAGTCCGGGGTCAAGGTGGTGCAAGAGGCAGGGCAGGGCGCCGAAATTGCCTTGGTCTTCGGCCGTGAAGATTCCGGCCTGACCAATGACGAGCTGCAGCGATGTCATTTTCACGTGCATATCCCTTCGGACCCGGAGTTCAGCTCGCTGAACCTGGCGACGGCGGTGCAGGTGCTGGCCTATGAAGTGCGTATGTCCTGGCTGGCGGCCGAAGGTCAGCCGAGCAAGGTCGAGAAGGATGAGGTGGCGTCGCCGCGCAGCGATGAGCTGGCGACCATGGACGAGCTGGAGCGGTTCTACGAGCATCTGGAGCAGACGCTGGTGGCCATCGACTTCCTCGATCCGGAGAAGCCACGGCACTTGATGGCGCGCCTGCGCCGGTTGTACGGACGCAGCTCGGTAAGTCGGGCGGAAATGAATATTTTGCGTGGCATCCTCACGGAGACCCAGAAAGCGGCCCGTGGTGAGCTCCTTAAGCGGAAGAATGATGATGTTTGAGCGTTTGCGTGAAGATATCCAGAGTGTTTTCCATCGTGACCCGGCGGCGCGTAACGCGTTCGAGGTCCTGACCTGCTACCCGGGCATGCACGCCATCTGGATTCATCGCCTGTCCGGCGCGTTGTGGGGCATGGGCTGGAAGTGGCTGGCGCGCCTGGTGTCGAACTTCGGGCGCTGGTTGACCGGGATCGAGATTCACCCGGGGGCCAAGGTGGGTCGCCGCTTCTTTATCGATCACGGCATGGGCATCGTCATTGGCGAAACCGCCGAGATCGGTGACGACGTTACCCTCTATCAGGGCGTGACCCTGGGCGGCACCAGCTGGAACAAGGGCAAGCGTCACCCGACCCTGGAAGACGGTGTGGTGGTGGGGGCGGGCGCCAAGGTGCTGGGTCCGTTCACTGTGGGGGCGGGCGCCAAGGTCGGCTCCAATGCGGTGGTGACCAAGGCAGTACCGGCGGGCGCTACTGTGGTGGGCATTCCCGGGCGCATCATCGTCAAGTCCGATGACGAGCAGGAAGCCAAGCGCAAGGCCATGGCCGAGAAGCTCGGTTTCGATGCCTACGGCGTCAGCGAGGACATGCCGGACCCGGTGGCGCGGGCTATTGGCCAGTTGCTCGATCACCTGCAGGCCGTCGATGGACGCCTGGAGGATATGTGTGGGGCCTTGAAGGATCTGGGCAGCAACTACTGCGCCAAGGATCTGCCGGCGCTACGCGACGAGGACTTCGCAGGCGTCAAGGACAAGGGCGACAGCCAGGTCGGCTGAGCCGTCCAGGCGCCGTGGCGTTGATCGCGAGCAAGCTCGTTTTGTGGAAATGAGCTTGCTCGTGCAGCGTCCGAAAGGATGCTGGCGACCCATTAGTCACCCGTCCAATCCAGGGCGTGCCATTACCCTGCAGACTTTGCTATGATTCGCGCGCTCTTTTGCGGGTAAACCTGACTAAAGTAGTAGGTCTTATAGTTGACTTAATTACTCGGGAATTGCATACTCGCTCCCATCCCGAAACACTCCGTGGTACTTGTCCATGCGACTGACTACAAAAGGCCGATACGCGGTAACAGCCATGCTTGACCTGGCGTTGCACGCGCAAAATGGGCCGGTGTCCCTGGCCGATATCTCTGAGCGCCAAGGCATCTCCCTGTCCTATCTCGAACAGCTCTTCGCCAAGCTGCGCCGCAGCAATCTGGTGTCCAGCGTGCGTGGTCCAGGCGGTGGCTACCAGCTGTCGCGTGACATGCAAGGCATTCAGGTGGCCCAGGTGATCGATGCGGTGAACGAGTCGGTCGATGCAACCAAATGCCAGGGCCAGGGCGATTGCCATTCCGGCGACACCTGCTTGACCCACCACTTGTGGTGCGATCTGAGCCTGCAGATTCACGAATTTCTGAGCGGTATCAGCTTGGCTGACCTTGTGACTCGCCGTGAGGTGCAAGAAGTAGCCCAGCGTCAGGATCAGCGCCGCTGTAATGGCAAGGCGCAGCACCTGGACAAGATTGAAGCGTCCGCCGTCGAATGACAGCCAAAGAGCTAGCGGCACGCCAGCCAGCCTGATTTAGGAGAGAGTCCATGAAATTGCCGATTTACCTTGATTACTCAGCGACCACCCCGGTTGATCCGCGTGTCGCGCAAAAGATGAGTGAATGCCTGCTGGTCGACGGAAACTTCGGTAACCCGGCGTCCCGCTCTCACGTGTTCGGCTGGAAAGCCGAAGAGTCGGTGGAAAATGCCCGTCGCCAAGTGGCTGACCTGGTCAACGCCGACCCGCGTGAAATTGTCTGGACCTCCGGTGCCACCGAGTCCGACAACCTGGCAATCAAGGGTGTCGCGCATTTCTACCACACCAAGGGCAAACACCTGATCACCTCGAAGATCGAGCACAAGGCTGTCCTGGACACCATGCGCCAACTCGAGCGTGAAGGCTTCGAAGTCACCTACATCGAGCCTGGCGAAGACGGTCTGATCACTCCGGCCATGGTCGAAGCCGCCCTGCGCGACGACACCATTCTGGTGTCGATCATGCACGTGAACAACGAAATCGGCACCATCAACGACATCGCCGCCATCGGCGAGCTGACTCGTTCCAAAGGCATTCTGTTCCACGTCGACGCCGCTCAGTCCACCGGCAAGGTCGACATCGACCTGCAGGCGCTGAAAGTCGACCTGATGTCCTTCTCCGCCCACAAGACCTACGGTCCCAAGGGTATCGGCGCGCTGTACGTCAGCCGCAAGCCGCGGGTTCGCCTCGAGGCGACCATGCACGGCGGCGGTCACGAGCGCGGCATGCGTTCCGGTACCCTGGCTACCCACCAGATCGTCGGCATGGGCGAAGCCTTCCGTGTAGCCAAGGAAGACATGGCTGCCGAAAACCTGCGCATCAAGGCGTTGAGCGACCGCTTCTACAAGCAGGTCGAGCATCTGGAAGAGCTGTACATCAACGGCAGCATGACCGCCCGCGTACCGCACAACCTGAACCTGAGCTTCAACTACGTCGAAGGCGAGTCGCTGATCATGGCGCTCAAGGACCTGGCGGTTTCCTCCGGCTCGGCCTGCACCTCGGCTTCGCTGGAGCCTTCGTACGTACTGCGCGCCCTGGGCCGCAACGACGAACTGGCACACAGCTCGATCCGCTTCACCTTCGGCCGCTTCACCACCGAAGAAGAAATCGATTATGCCGCGCAGAAAGTCTGCGAGGCCGTGACCAAGCTGCGCGCTCTGTCGCCGCTGTGGGACATGTTTAAAGACGGCGTCGATATCTCGAAGATCGAGTGGGCGGCACACTAAATATAGAAGCCGCCAGGTACAGCTCCTGTAGCGACGCGGCGACTGACGCAGGCGTAACTACAGGGTCTCAAGAGCGGCCCTGATGAGTGAGGATTAAGAATCATGGCTTACAGCGAAAAGGTCATCGACCACTACGAGAACCCGCGCAACGTCGGCAAGATGAACGCGGAAGACCCTGATGTCGGCACCGGCATGGTCGGCGCTCCGGCGTGCGGCGACGTGATGCGCCTGCAGATCAAGGTCAACGAGCAGGGCATCATCGAAGACGCCAAGTTCAAGACCTACGGTTGCGGTTCGGCTATCGCCTCCAGCTCCCTGGCTACCGAGTGGATGAAGGGCAAGACTCTGGATGAAGCAGAGACCATCAAGAACACTCAGCTGGCTGAAGAGCTGGCCCTGCCGCCAGTGAAAATCCACTGCTCGGTACTCGCCGAAGACGCCATCAAGGCCGCCGTTCGCGACTACAAGCAGAAGAAAGGCCTGATCTGATTTAGCGGATCAGCTTTCACAGATTGAGCGAAAAGTAAGGAGTCACGATGGCTATCAGCATGACAGAAGCGGCTGCTCAACACGTGCGACGCTCCCTCAACGGGCGCGGCAAAGGTGATGGGATTCGTCTGGGTGTTCGCACCACGGGCTGTTCCGGCCTTGCCTATGTCCTGGAGTTCGTCGACGAGATCGGTGAAGACGATCAGGTGTTCGAGAGTCATGGCGAGAAAGTGATCATTGATCCGAAAAGCTTGACCTACCTGGACGGCACCGAACTGGACTTCGTCAAGGAAGGGTTGAACGAGGGCTTCAAGTTCAACAACCCCAACGTGCGCGGTGAATGTGGCTGCGGCGAAAGCTTCAACATCTGAGGCTGCTCGTGGGTACTCCTTGTCATTTCGCTTTATTTGAGCTGCAACCGAGCTTCCGCCTGGATCTCGAGCAGCTGGCTACGCGCTACCGTGAGTTGGCGCGTGCCGTTCATCCGGACCGCTTCGCTGACGCTTCCGAGCGTGAGCAGCGGCTGGCGCTAGAGCATTCCGCCAGCCTCAACGAGGCCTACCAGACCCTCAAGAGCCCTCCCAAGCGCGCGCGATACCTGCTCGCCATGGGCGGCCATGAGCTGCCGCTGGAGGTCACGGTGCACGATCCGGAGTTCCTTCTGCAGCAGATGCAGTGGCGAGAAGAACTCGAGGATCTGCAGGACGAGGCCGACCTCGCCGGTATTGCAGCCTTCAAGCGCCGGCTGAAAGTGGCCCAGGATGAATTGAACGAAAGCTTCGCGGCCTGTTGGGATGATGCTGCGCAACGCGAACAGGCCGAACGCCTGATGCGGCGCATGCAGTTCCTCGACAAGCTCACCTACGAAGTGCGCCAGTTAGAAGAGCGCCTCGACGATTAACCCAGTGCCGCTCCGGTCGCACGCCTGATATTCAGATAAGTCCAGATAAACATGGCCCTACTGCAGATCGCCGAACCCGGCCAAAGTCCTCAACCGCACCAGCGTCGCCTGGCTGTGGGGATCGACTTGGGCACTACCAATTCGCTGGTCGCTGCTTTGCGCAGTGGTCTTTCCGAGCCGCTGGCCGACGCCAACGGGCAGGTCATCCTGCCGTCTGCCGTGCGCTATCACGCCGACCATGTCGAGGTGGGCGAGTCCGCCAGGCTGGCGGCGTCTGCCGACCCCCTGAACACTGTGTTGTCGGTCAAGCGCTTGATGGGTCGTGGTCTGTCCGACGTCAAGCAATTGGGCGAGCAGCTGCCGTACCGCTTTGTCGACGGCGAGTCGCACATGCCGTTCATCGACACCATCCAGGGCCCGAAAAGCCCGGTGGAAGTCTCCGCCGACATCCTCAAGGTCCTGCGCCAGCGCGCCGAGTCGACCCTGGGTGGTGAGTTGGTGGGCGCGGTGATCACTGTTCCGGCCTATTTCGACGATGCGCAGCGTCAAGCGACCAAGGATGCGGCCAAGCTGGCCGGTCTCAACGTGTTGCGTCTGCTCAACGAACCGACCGCGGCGGCCGTGGCCTATGGTCTGGACCAGGACGCCGAAGGCGTGGTGGCCATTTATGACCTGGGTGGCGGGACCTTCGATATTTCCATTCTGCGCCTGACCGGCGGCGTCTTCGAAGTGCTGGCCACCGGTGGCGACAGTGCCCTGGGCGGCGACGATTTCGATCATGCGATCGCTGGCTGGATCATCGAGAGCGCCGGCCTGTCCGCCGATCTCGATCCGGGTAAGCAGCGCAATCTGCTGCAAATCGCCTGTGCCGCCAAGGAAGCGCTCACCAATGCCCCATCGGTCGAAGTGACCTATGGCGCCTGGTCGGCACCGCTGACCCGCGCAGCCTTCGATGCCCTGATCGAGCCGATGGTGTCGCGCAGTCTCAAGGCTTGCCGTCGCGCCGTGCGTGATTCCAATGTCGAGCTGGAAGATGTCCAGGCGGTGGTCATGGTCGGCGGTTCGACCCGTGTTCCACGGGTTCGCGAAGCTGTCGCCGAAATGTTCGGTCGCCAGCCGCTGACCGAGATCGACCCGGACCAGGTGGTGGCCATTGGTGCTGCGATCCAGGCCGATACCCTGGCCGGCAACAAGCGCGATGGTGGCGAGCTGCTGCTGCTTGATGTGATTCCACTGTCCCTGGGGCTGGAAACCATGGGCGGGCTGATGGAGAAGGTGATTCCGCGTAACACCACCATCCCGGTCGCCCGTGCCCAGGACTTCACCACTTACAAAGATGGCCAGTCGGCCATGATGATTCATGTGCTGCAGGGCGAGCGCGAGCTGATCAGCGACTGCCGTTCCCTGGCGCGTTTCGAGCTGCGCGGCATTCCGGCCATGGTCGCCGGTGCGGCGAAGATCCGCGTGACCTTCCAGGTCGATGCCGATGGCCTGCTGAGCGTGTCCGCTCGCGAGCTGGGCTCGGGCGTCGAAGCCAGCATTCAGGTCAAGCCATCCTACGGCCTGACCGACGGCGAAATCGCCAGGATGCTCAAGGATTCCTTCCAGTACGCCAGCGACGACAAGGTCGCTCGCGTGCTGCGCGAGCAGCAGGTCGATGCCCAGCGCCTGATCGAGGCGGTGCAGGGCGCTCTGGAGGCGGACGGCGAGCGTCTGCTGGATGCCGAAGAGCGCATGGTCATCGAGCTGCAAATGCAGGAATTGAGTGAATTGATGCGTGGCACCGATGGTTACGCCATCGAGCAGCAGACCAAGCGTCTGTCGCAAGTGACCGATGCTTTTGCTGCCCGCCGCCTGGACTCGACGGTGAAAGCCGCTCTGGCGGGGCGCAATCTGAATGAAATCGAGGAATAACTGATGCCGCAGATCATTTTTCTGCCACACGCCGTGTTTTGCCCGGATGGCCTGGTTGTAGAGGCTGCACCGGGTACCTCGATTCTCGAAGTGGCCCATGACAACCACATCGAGATCGAGAGCGCCTGCGGCGGCGTCTGCGCCTGCACCACCTGCCACTGCATCGTTCGCGAGGGTTTCGACTCGCTGAACGAAGCCGACGAGCTGGAAGAAGACCTGCTGGACAAGGCCTGGGGCCTGGAGGCGCAATCGCGTCTATCCTGTCAGGCGATCGTCGGCGAGGAAGACCTGACCGTCGAAATTCCGAAATACTCGCTCAACCATGCGGCCGAAGCGCCGCACTGATTCAAGGAATCATCATGAGTCTGAAATGGGTTGATGTGCTGGAAATCGCGATCCAGCTGGCTGAGTCCAAGCCGGATGTGGATCCGCGGTACGTAAACTTTGTCGATCTGCACCAATGGGTTCTGGCACTGCCGGAATTCAGCGACGATCCGGCTCGCGGTGGCGAGAAGGTTCTTGAAGCAATTCAGGCCGCCTGGATCGAAGAAGCAGACTGAGTCTGTCCCGTACGCAGTTAGGCAATCCCTATAAACCCGCGTATAATTCGCGGGTTTAATTTTTCGCTTTAATCACCGTTTCTGGAGTTACACCATGGCTGTTCAACGTACTTTCTCCATCATCAAGCCTGACGCTGTTGCAAAAAACGTCATCGGCGAGATCGTTACCCGTTTCGAAAAAGCTGGCCTGCGCGTTGTAGCTTCGAAAATGAAGCAACTGTCGAAAGCCGAAGCTGAAGGCTTCTACGCTGAGCACAGCGCTCGTGGCTTCTTCGGCGAGCTGGTTGCCTTCATGACTTCCGGTCCGGTTGTCGTTCAGGTTCTGGAAGGCGAAAACGCTATCGCTCTGAACCGTGAGCTGATGGGCGCTACCAACCCTAAAGAAGCTGCTGCCGGCACCATCCGCGCTGACTTCGCTGAATCCATCGACGCCAACGCCGTTCACGGTTCGGACTCCGAAGCCGCTGCTGCACGCGAAATCGCTTACTTCTTCGCTTCCACCGAAGTGACCACTCGCTAAGCCAAAGGCCCGTGAGTGAAGGTGAAACCATGACTACATCGACTGGCAAAACTAACCTGTTGGGTCTGACTCAACCGGAAATGGAAAAATTCTTCGACTCAATCGGGGAGAAGCGTTTCCGTGCCGGTCAGGTAATGAAATGGATTCACCACTTTGGCGTCGATGATTTCGACGCCATGACGAACGTCGGCAAGGCCTTGCGCGAAAAGCTCAAGGCCGTTGCCGAAATTCGTGGTCCGGAAGTGGTCAGCGAGGACATCTCCAGCGACGGCACCCGTAAATGGGTGGTGCGCGTGGCGTCCGGCAGCTGCGTCGAGACCGTTTACATTCCCCAGGGCAAGCGCGGCACCTTGTGCGTTTCGTCCCAGGCAGGCTGTGCCCTGGACTGCAGTTTCTGTTCCACCGGCAAGCAAGGCTTCAATAGCAACCTCACCGCCGCCGAAGTCATCGGCCAGGTGTGGATTGCCAACAAATCCTTTGGCAGCGTCCCGGCGACCGTCGACCGTGCCATCACCAACGTGGTGATGATGGGCATGGGTGAGCCGCTGCTGAACTTCGACAACGTCATCTCGGCCATGCACCTGATGATGGACGACCTGGGGTACGGCATCTCCAAGCGCCGCGTGACCCTGTCGACCTCCGGCGTGGTACCGATGATCGATGAGCTGGCCAAGCACATCGACGTCTCCCTGGCGTTGTCCCTGCACGCACCGAACGATGCGCTGCGCAACCAGCTGGTACCGATCAACAAGAAGTATCCGCTGAAGATGCTGCTCGAATCCTGCCAGCGCTACATGTCGTCGCTGGGCGAGAAACGTGTGCTGACGATTGAGTACACGCTGCTCAAGGACGTCAATGATAAGGTTGAACACGCTGTCGAAATGATCGCGTTGCTCAAGGACATTCCTTGCAAGATCAACCTGATCCCGTTCAACCCGTTCCCGCATTCCGGTTACGAGCGGCCTAGCAATAACGCCATTCGCCGGTTCCAGGATCAACTGCATCACGCAGGCTTCAACGTCACCGTGCGCACCACACGCGGCGAAGACATCGATGCGGCCTGTGGACAACTGGTCGGGCAGGTGCTGGATCGCACCCGTCGCAGCGAACGTTATATCGCCGTGCGCGAGTTGAGCGCCGACGCCGATATGCCGCAAAGCGCTGCGAATCGTACCTGAGAGAGGATCTCCATGACCTTGCGCGTCGCGCTGCTTCTGCTTTTTGCCAGCCTGTCGGCTGGCTGTGTTCTTTCGGGGGATTTCAACCCGATGAAGACAAGCAAGGGGCGGGACGAGGCGCGTGAGGCCTATGTGCAGCTGGGCCTGGGGTATCTGCAGCAAGGCATGACCGAACGGGCGAAAGTGCCACTGAAAAAGGCCCTGGAACTGGACGAGTCCGATGCTGACGCCAATGCCGCCCTGGCGCTGGTGTTCCAGGCCGAAATGGAACCCGAGCTGGCTGACCAGCATTACCGCAAGGCCCTGGCTTCGCGTCCCTCCGATGCCCGTATCCTGAACAATTACGGCAGTTTTCTCTTTGAAGAAAAACGTTACAAAGATGCTTATCAGCGCTTTGAACAGGCGGCTGCTGATACCCTGTATCCCGAGCGATCCCGAGTGTTCGAGAACCTTGGCATGACCGCCGCGATGCTGGGTGAGCGTGATCTGGCCCGGCAGCACCTGGAAAAAGCCCTGCGTCTGAACCGCCAGCAGCCTCGTGCATTGCTGGAAATGGCTGAGTTGTCCTTCGAAGACAGGCATTATGTGCCCGCACGCGACTATTACGATCGTTTTAGCCTGCTCAGCGAGCAAAATGCACGTAGTCTATTGCTCGGCGTTCGGCTGGCAACGGTGTTCGAAGATCGCGACAAGGCCGCCAGTTACGGCCTGCAATTAAAACGACTCTATCCCGGTACGCCGGAATATCAGCAATACCTGTCGGAGCAATGATGAAAGCGGCGCATCCCGAAGTTCTAGCAGCGACTCGCGTAAACCCCGGTGAGACCCTGCGTCAGGCCCGCGAAAGCAATGGTTGGTCGCTGGCTGAAGTGGCCCTCAAGCTCAATCTGACCGCCAGCTCGTTGAGCAACCTGGAAGCCGGCGCTTTCGACAAGCTACCGGGGCATACCTTCGCCCGCGGCTACATCCGTGCCTATGCCAAGTTGCTGGGGATGGACCAGGCCGTTCTGGTCCAGGCCTTCGACCAATACACGGGCACCGATTCCCAGGGCAGCAATGTGCACAGCCTGGGCCGTATCGAAGAGCCGGTACGGGTTTCCCACACCATTTTGCGTATCGTCAGCCTGTTGCTGCTGATCGCGGTGATCGGCGGTGGCTTTATCTGGTGGCAGGATCAGACCTCGGTGCGTACCAAGGAGCTGGTCGGTCTCAATCAGGAGCACGTCGAAGTCGAAGGTGCCGACGGTACCACGCAGATTCATCCGATCGACGAGCCGGAAGACCAGGCGGTCGTGGAAGGTCAGGCCGAAGGCGAAACCGCCCTGGCCCTGCCTGAAACCCCGGCTCCAGGCCAGACCCCAGCGGATGTCGCGACCCCTGCGCCAAGCGTTCCGGCTGCCGCACCTGCTGCTCCGGTTGCTCCTGCTCCAGTGGTCGTGGCACCGGCAGCACCCGCGCCGAGCGCTCCGGCCGCGCCTGCCCCTGTAGCGCCTGTGGTCGCGGCAGCGACTATTCCGGCTGCCCCGGCAGCTCCAACTGCACCTGCCGCCGCGCCTGTAGCCGGCGCTGGTCAGGTACAGATCCAGTTCACAGCCGATTGCTGGACCCAGATCACCGACGGCAGCGGCAAAGTGCTGTTGAGTGGCCTGAAGCGCAAGGGCGAGACTGCCGATGTTTCCGGCAAACCGCCATTTGCCGTGCGCCTGGGTTATGCCCGTGGTGCGCAGGTCAGCTACAACGGACAAGCGGTCGATGTAGCTCCGTTCACCAGTGGCGAGACTGCTCGCCTGAAGTTAGGTCAATAAGTCATGCACGGCGAATCTCCAATCAAACGTCGCGAGTCCCGTAAGATCTGGGTCGGCTCGGTACCCGTGGGTGGCGATGCCCCCATTGCCGTGCAGAGCATGACCAACAGCGACACCAACGATGTGGCGGCCACTGTGGCCCAGATCAACCGTCTGGAAGCCGCCGGCGTCGATATCGTGCGGGTTTCCGTACCGGATATGGACGCGGCCGAAGCCTTCGGCCGCATCAAGCAGCAGGTCAAGGTGCCACTGGTTGCCGACATCCACTTCGACTACAAGATCGCCTTGCGCGTGGCCGAACTGGGCGTCGATTGCCTGCGGATCAACCCCGGCAACATCGGTCGTGAAGACCGCGTGCGTGCCGTGGTGGACGCGGCCCGTGATCGCGGGATCCCGATCCGTATCGGCGTCAACGCCGGCTCCCTGGAAAAGGACCTGCAGAAGAAATACGGCGAGCCAACCCCGGCGGCGCTGGTGGAGTCTGCCCTGCGCCATGTCGAGCACCTCGAGCGCCTGAACTTCAAGGACTTCAAGGTCAGCGTGAAAGCCTCCGACGTGTTCATGGCCGTCGAAGCCTATCGCCTGCTGGCCAAGGAAATCATCCAGCCGCTGCACCTGGGGATCACCGAAGCGGGCGGTTTGCGTTCAGGCACGGTGAAATCCGCCGTGGGCCTCGGTATGCTGCTGGCCGAAGGGATTGGCGATACTATTCGCATCTCGTTGGCGGCCGACCCGGTCGAAGAAGTGAAAGTCGGCTACGACATTCTCAAGTCCCTGCATCTGCGTTCCCGTGGCATCAACTTCATCGCCTGCCCGAGCTGCTCGCGGCAGAACTTCGATGTGGTCAAGACCATGAACGAACTGGAAGGGCGTCTTGAGGATCTGCTGGTACCGCTGGACGTGGCGGTCATCGGTTGTGTGGTCAACGGTCCGGGCGAAGCCAAAGAGGCGCATATCGGCCTGACCGGCGGGACGCCGAACCTGATTTACATCGACGGCAAGCCGTCGCAGAAACTGACGAATGACAATCTTGTGGATCAACTGGAAAAGCTGATCCGCGAGAAAGCGGCCGAAAAGGTCGAAGCCGACGCAGCGCTGATCGCGCGCGGCTAATCGAACGAATTAAGGATTTTTTGTGAGCAAGTCTCTGCAAGCCATTCGTGGCATGAACGACATCCTGCCCGAGCAGACGCCCCTGTGGCGCTATTTCGAGGGCACCGTTGCACGTTTGCTGGATAACTACGGTTACAAGCAGATCCGTATGCCGATCGTCGAGTTCACCGAGCTGTTCAAACGCTCCATCGGTGAAGTGACTGACATCGTCGAAAAAGAGATGTACACCTTCGACGACCGCAACGGCGATTCCCTGACCCTGCGTCCGGAAGGCACCGCGGCCTGCGTGCGCGCGGTACTCGAGCATGGCATCACCGGCGGTGGCCAGGTGCAGAAACTCTGGTACATCGGCCCGATGTTCCGCCACGAGCGTCCGCAGAAAGGCCGTTATCGCCAGTTCCACCAGATCGGTTGCGAGGTCTTCAACCTCGACGGTCCGGACATCGACGCCGAGCTGATCGTGCTGACCTGGCGCCTGTGGGGCGAGCTGGGTATCCGTGACGCGGTCAAGCTCGAACTGAACAGCCTGGGGACCGCCGAAGCCCGTGCACGTTATCGCGATGCGCTGGTGACCTTCCTCTCGGCGCGCATGGACAGCCTGGACGAAGACAGCCAGCGCCGTCTGAAAACCAACCCGCTGCGCGTGCTCGACACCAAGAACCCGGACACTCAAGCCGTGCTGGTGGACGCGCCCAAGCTGGCCGACTACCTGGACGAAGAGTCCCGCGTGCACTTCGAGGGTCTCAAGGCTCGCCTGGATGCCGCCGGTATCCCTTATGTGATCAACCCGAAGCTGGTGCGCGGGCTGGATTACTACAGCAAGACCGTTTTCGAATGGGTCACCGACAAGCTCGGCGCCCAGGGCACCGTCTGTGCCGGCGGCCGTTACGACGGCCTGGTCGAGCAGATGGGCGGTAAGCCGACCCCGGGCGTCGGTTTCGCCATGGGGATCGAGCGTCTGGTGCTGCTGCTGGAAACCCTGGAGCAGATCCCGGAAGAGATCTCGCGTCAGGTCGACGTTTACCTCTGCGCCTTCGGGGAAGCTGCCGAACTGGCCGCACTGGCGCTGAGTGAGCGTGTTCGTGATCAATTGCCGAACCTGCGCCTGCAGATCAACGCCGGCGCCGGTAGCTTCAAGAGCCAGTTCAAGAAGGCCGACAAGAGCGGTGCGTTGTACGCATTGATCCTCGGTGACGACGAACTGGCCCAGCAAGTGGTAGGTTTCAAACCCCTGCGTGGCCAGGGCGAACAACAAAGCATTGCCTGGGATGCGCTCGCTGCACACCTGGCCACCTGCGTCGTGCAGGGTTGAAGCTGTCAAACAGCCGATTTAGCGAATAAGGAGTATTGGGGTGTCGAGTACCGAAGATGAACAGCTGGCGGATTTGAAGGACTGGTGGCAGCGCAACGGCAAGCCCCTGGTCACCGGTGGCCTGTTGGCGCTGGTCATCGTGTTCGGCTGGCAGGCCTGGCACAAGTATCAAAACAATCAGTCGCAAGGCGCCTCGATGCTCTATCAGCAATTGCTGGAGACCACGCTGACGCCTGACGGCAAGCCGGATGCAGCCCGTGTCGCAGACCTGGCCGGCAAGCTCAACAGCGAGTTCGGCGGTACCGCCTACGCGCAATACGGCAGCCTGTTCGTCGCCAAGGTGGCGGTCGACACCGGCAAGCTGGACGACGCGGCTACCGAGCTCAAAGCCATCGCCGACAAGCCGGCCAACCCGACGCTGGGCGAGATCGCCCGTCAGCGTCTGGCCCAGGTCCTGGCGGCGCAGAACAAGGCCGAAGAAGCACTGAAGCTGCTCGAAGGCGATGCCGACAAGGCATTCCTGGCCACTCGCGAAGAGCTCAAGGGCGACCTGCTGGTCCAATTGGGTCGTACCGACGAAGCCCATGCTGCGTACGAAAAAGCCAAGGCCGCGCTGTCCGATGAAGCGGCAGTCGGCGGCCTACAAATCAAGCTGGACGACCTGGCCAAAGGGGATGCGTGACGTGATCCGTTGGAAACATGCAGCATTGCTGGCTCTGGCCGTTCTGGCCGCGGGTTGCAGCAGCAACAGCAAGAAAGAATTGCCACCTGCCGAACTGGTCGACTTCAAAGAAGAAGTGGTCCTGCAGAAACAGTGGAGCCGTTCGGTCGGTGACGGCCAGGGCGAAACCTACAACATGCTGGTTCCGGCGATCGACGGCAGCACCATCTATGCCGCCGACGTTACTGGCGTGGTAGAAGCGCTGGATCGCATGAACGGCGACGTCAAATGGAAACAGGACCTGGAGTTGCCTGTGTCCGGTGCCGTTGGCGTGGGTTACGGCCTGGTCATGATCGGTACCCTCAAGGGCGAAGTGGTTGCCCTGGACGCTTCGAGCGGCGAAGAGAAGTGGCGCGCGCGGGTGACCAGTGAAGTACTGGCTCCGCCGTCCACCAATGGGGATGTGGTTGTGGTCCAGACCCAGGATGACCGTGTGATCGGCCTCGACGCCGCTACCGGCAACCAGATGTGGGTCTATGACAGCACCCCAGCAGTACTGACCCTGCGTGGCACCAGTGCGCCAATCACCACCAACCGCCTGGCGGTCGCCGGTCTGTCGACCGGTAAAGTGGTGGCCCTGGATATCCGCAACGGCGTGCCGGTGTGGGAACAGCGCGTGGCCATTCCGCAAGGTCGTTCCGAGCTGGATCGTGTAGTCGACATCGACGGCGGCCTGCTGTTGTCCGGCGGCACCCTGTATGTCGCCAGCTACCAGGGTCGCGTAGCGGCGCTGGACCTGGAAAGCGGTCGTCCGCTCTGGCAGCGCGATGCTTCCAGCTATGCGGGTGTCGCTCAAGGTTTCGGCAGCGTCTATGTGAGCCTGTCTTCCGGCACGGTCGAAAGCGTCGACGAGCGTTCCACCACTGCACTGTGGAGCAACGACTCGCTGGCTCGCCGCCAACTGTCGGCCCCGGAAGTCTTCTCCAGCTACGTGGCGGTCGGTGACCTGGAAGGTTACCTGCACCTGCTGAGCCAGGTGGACGGTCGCTTCGTTGGCCGTGAGCGTATCGACAGCGATGGTCTGCGTGCGCGTCCACTGGTGGTGGGCAACATGATTTATGTGTATGGCAACAGCGGCAAACTGGAAGCCCTGACCATCAAGTAATGGTTTGACTATGCTTGGGGTTGATCCCCAAGCGGCCTTGCCCCGGCAAGGTTCGCAGCACGCGATGTGCTGCCCCGAGCACCAGCCGCTGCCTCGCAGCGGCTTTTGTATTTTCTGAATTAACGCAGTGGAGAGCCGCATGGTTCCCGTAATCGCCCTGGTGGGCCGACCGAACGTCGGCAAGTCCACCTTGTTCAACCGCCTGACTCGGACTCGCGACGCCATTGTCGGCGACCTGTCCGGTCTGACCCGTGATCGCCAATACGGTGAGGCCAAGTGGCAAGGGCGTACCTACATTCTGATCGACACCGGCGGTATCTCCGGTGACGAGCATGGCATGGACGAAAAGATGGCCGAGCAGTCGCTGCTGGCCATCGAAGAAGCCGATGTCGTCCTGTTCCTGGTAGATGCCAAGGCCGGTTTCACCGCGGCCGACCAGATGATCGGCGAGCACCTGCGCAAACGGAACAAGACCTCTTACGTGATTGCCAACAAGGTCGACAATATCGACCCTGACATGGCGCGTGCCGAGTTCGCCCCGCTGGGCATGGGCGACGCGATCCCGATCGCCGGTGCTCACGGCCGCGGTATCACGCAGATGCTGGAAATCGCCTTGCGCGAGTTCCCGAAAGACGACGCAGACGAGCCGGAAGAGGGTGAGGAAGAAGTCGTTGTCGAAGGCGAGGAAGCCAAGCGCATTCCGGGCCCGAGCGAAAAAGACGGGATCAAGATCGCCATCATCGGCCGGCCGAACGTGGGCAAGTCCACCCTGGTCAACCGCATGCTCGGCGAAGATCGGGTCATCGTCTACGACCAGCCGGGTACCACCCGCGACAGTATCTACATTCCCTTCGAGCGTAACGAAGAGAAGTACACGCTGATCGACACCGCCGGTGTGCGCAAGCGCGGCAAGATCCACGAGGAAGTCGAAAAGTTCTCGGTGGTCAAGACCCTGCAGGCGATCAAAGACGCCAACGTGGTGATCTTCGTCATGGACGCCCGCGAAGGCGTGGTGGACCACGACCTGAACCTGCTGGGCTTCGCCCTGGAAGCAGGCCGGGCCCTGGTCATCGCCCTGAACAAATGGGATGGCATGGACCCGCGCGAGCGTGACTATGTGAAGACCGAACTGGAGCGCCGGCTGTTCTTCGTCGACTTCGCCGATATCCACTTCATCTCGGCATTGCACGGTACTGGCGTGGGCAACCTCTACCAGTCGGTGCAGAACTCCTTCAAGTCCGCGGTGACCCGCTGGCCGACCAGCCGCCTGACGCAGATTCTCGAAGACGCCGTGAGCGAGCACGCGCCACCGATGGTCAACAACCGTCGCATCAAGCTGCGTTATGCCCACCTGGGTGGCGCCAACCCGCCGCTGATCGTGATCCACGGCAACCAGGTGGAGAAGGTGCCGAAGTCTTATGTGCGCTACCTGGAAAACACCTACCGTCGTGTTCTGAAGCTGGTCGGTACGCCGATCCGCATCGAATTCAAGGGTGGTGAGAACCCGTACGAAGGCAACAAGAACACGCTCACCGACCGTCAGGTCAACAAGAAGCGTCGTTTGATGACACACCACAAAAAGGCCGAGAAGAAGCGCAAAGACAAGCGCTGAAGCTCGCTGCGGGAGCCGGCTTGCCGGTGAAGCCCTGGACCTGGTTCAACGCTTCGCCGGAAAGCCGGCTCCTACAGGATTTGTCTTGGAAAAAGGGCGCCTTTGGCGCCCTTTTTCATGCCTGTGGTTTGGGCTATTCTCGGGACCTCCCCGTGCCGCCGTAGAGCCGGGTGCTCAGCAGGGAATCACCCATGATCACCAGTAAGCTGCCGAATGTCGGCACCACCATCTTCACGCAAATGTCGCAGCTCGCCGTGGAAACCGGCGCGCTGAATCTGTCTCAGGGTTTTCCCGACTTCGATGGCCCGCAGGCCCTGTGCGATGCGGTCGCCCGGCATATCGCCAGCGGTCACAACCAATACGCACCGATGACCGGCCTGCCGGCCTTGCGCCAGCAAGTGGCGGCCAAGATCGCCCGCAGTTATGGCGTGCAGGTGAATGCCGACACCGAGGTAACCATCACTCCGGGCGCCACCCAGGCGATCTTCTGCGCCATCCAGGCGGTGATCCAGGCCGGCGATGAAGTGATCGTCTTCGATCCTTGCTATGACAGCTATGAGCCTTCGGTGGAGCTGGCCGGCGGCCGTTGCGTACATGTGCAGCTTGGCCTGACCGATTTCGCCATCGATTGGCAGAAACTCGGCGAAGCCCTGAGCCCGCGTACGCGGATGATCATCCTCAATACGCCGCACAACCCTAGCGGCGCCCTGATCAGTCGTGCCGAGCTGGACCAGTTGGCGGCGCTGATTCGCGATCGGGATATCTACCTGGTCAGCGACGAGGTGTACGAGCACCTGGTGTTCGACGGCATCCCCCACGTCAGCGTGCTGGCCCATGAGGAGCTGTACCAGCGGGCATTCGTGGTCAGTTCCTTCGGCAAGACCTATCACGTGACCGGCTGGAAAACCGGCTACGTGGTTGCTCCACCGGCCCTGAGCGCGGAGCTGCGCAAGGTGCATCAATATGTCAGCTTCTGCGGCGTGACCCCTTTGCAGTACGCTCTGGCGGACTACATGGCCGAACACCCGGAACATGTCGAAGAGCTTCCCGCTTTCTATCAGGCCAAGCGCGACCTGTTCTGCGACCTGTTGGGGGCTTCGCGGTTCAGCTTTACCCGGGTGGCCGGTACTTACTTCCAACTGGTGGACTACTCGCAGATCCGTCCGGACCTGAATGACATCGAAATGGCGATCTGGATGACCCGCGAGCACGGCGTCGCCACTATTCCGGTGTCGGTGTTCTACCGCGAGCCACCGCAAGGACAGCGTCTGGTAAGGCTATGCTTTGCCAAACGTGAGGAGACGCTGCGTCAGGCAGCGGAGAAGTTATGCGTGATCTGAGTGCTTTGCCCAATCTGAATGTGGCGCTGATCCAGACCTCCCTGGTCTGGCACGATCGCCAGGCCAATCTCGAGCACTTCGAGCTGTTGCTCGAACAGGCCCGGGGTGCCGATCTGATTATCCTGCCGGAAATGTTCACTACCGGATTTTCCATGGAGTCTGAAGCGCTCGCCGAGGCGGAAAACGGTCCGACCAGCAAGTGGCTGCGCAGCCAGGCCGCCAGGCTCGGTGCGGTGGTCACCGGCAGCGTGATAATCCAGGCCGCCGACGGCAGCCACCGCAACCGCCTGCTGTGGGCTCGTCCCGACGGCGAGGTCTGGCATTACGACAAACGTCATTTGTTCCGCATGGCGGGCGAGCACGATCATTACACGCCGGGCGAGCGCCAGGTGCAATTCGAACTCAAGGGTTGGCGGGTCAGGCCGCTGATCTGCTACGACCTGCGTTTTCCGGTGTGGAGCCGCGATGCCCGGGATACCGACTTGCTGCTGTACACGGCCAACTGGCCGGGGGCGCGGCGTCAGCACTGGAACCGTTTGTTGCCGGCCAGGGCCATCGAAAACCTGTGTTATGTGGCGGCGGTCAATAGGGTCGGCACCGACGGCAAGGGGTTTGCCTACACCGGGGATAGCCAGGTGCTGGATTTCCAGGGCGAGACCCTGCTCAGCGCCGGTGAGGCCGACGGGGTATTCCAGGTCTGCCTGAATGCCGCGGACCTGGCCGCCTATCGCGCGCGCTTTCCAGCCTACCTCGATGCCGACACCTTCGAGTTCACCCAGGCTTAAAGATCTGTCGGGGTGGGCCGTTAAGGGATAAGAGGATTTTCAGGGAGATTCATCATGACCACTATCGGTGCAGCGAGCATCAATCCATTCCCGCTGGGGGCCGCGCCGCAAAAGCTCAACATCGCCGAGCAGCAGGCCAGTCCGCTCGAGGTGCAGGACAAGAGCGTTGCCGAAGACAGCGATTCGGTGAGTGTCGATATGCAGGAGTACGGCGCCAAGGCCGATTTCAGCTCGCCCACCGCTGATATGGTCGCGCAGTTGCAGAAGCAGATCGACCAGACCGAAAAGACCCTGTCCGAGCAGCAGTCGCAATTGTCCGGGGTGCAGAAGGGCCAGGCGAACGAGGAGCAGAAGGCGCAACAGGCCCTGGAGGTGCAGGCGCAGATCGCGATCACCGCCAACAACCTGCAGGTGTTGCAGGCGGCCTTGCTCCAGGCGCTGACGGCGCGGATCAATACCACCGCCTGAGTGAGGCAATAAATACACAATAAAAAAGCCCCGGATCATCCGGGGCTTTTTTGTCGCCGTGAAACCGTCAGGCGGCTTTGGCGTCCAGCTGGCTCAGGGAGCGGTTCAGCGCGCTGAACAGGGCCTTGAAGCTGGCGGTGGTGATGTTTTCATCGATACCCACACCGTGCACCGCGCGTTCGCCGTTCACGCGCAGTTCGATATAGGCCGCGGCCTTGGCGTTGGTGCCCGCGCCGATGGCGTGCTCGTTGTAGTCCATGATTTCCACCGGAATCGGCAAGCCGGCCACCAGGGCTTCCAGGGCACCGTTGCCTTTGCCGCGCCAGTGCAGGTTGGTCTCGCCCTGGCCCTTGCCGGACACTTCCACTTCCACGGCGCTGTGGCCGTTTTCTTCCTGCAGGCGGTGGCTGACCAGCGCGTACGGGGTGTTGGCCTGCAAGTATTCGCTGTGGAGCAGCGCGTGGATCTGCTGGGCGGTCATCTCCAGGCCCAGGCGATCGGTTTCACGCTGTACTACCTGGCTGAACTCGATCTGCATGCGACGCGGCAAGCTGATGCCGTATTCCTGTTCCAGCAGGTAAGCGATACCGCCTTTGCCCGACTGGCTGTTGACGCGAATCACCGCCTCGTAGCTGCGGCCGATGTCGGCCGGGTCGATCGGCAAGTACGGCACTTCCCACAGCGCATCGGATTTCTGCTGGGCAAAGCCCTTGCGGATAGCATCCTGGTGCGAACCGGAGAAGGCGGTGTGAACCAGGTCGCCGACATACGGATGACGAGGGTGCACCGGGATCTGGTTGCACTCTTCGACCACTTTGCGCACGCCGTCGATATCGGAGAAGTCCAGCTCCGGGTCGATGCCTTGGGTGTAGAGGTTCAGGGCCACGGTGACCAGGTCGACGTTGCCGGTACGTTCGCCGTTGCCGAACAGGCAGCCTTCGACGCGGTCGGCTCCGGCCATCAGGCCCAGCTCGGTGGCGGCCACGCCGGTACCACGGTCGTTGTGGGTGTGCAGGCTGATGAGCACGCTGTCACGACGGTTGATGTGGCGGCCGAACCATTCGATCTGGTCGGCATAGATGTTCGGTGTGGCGACTTCGACGGTGGCCGGCAGGTTGAGGATCACCTTGTTGGCTGGCGTCGGGTTCCAGACCTCGATCACCGCGTCGCAGACTTCCTTGGCGAACTCCAGCTCAGTGGCGCTGAAGGTCTCTGGCGAGTATTCGA
This sequence comes from Pseudomonas sp. GW460-12-10-14-TSB1, assembly GCF_017349775.1. Lineage (NCBI taxonomy): Bacteria > Pseudomonadati > Pseudomonadota > Gammaproteobacteria > Pseudomonadales > Pseudomonadaceae > Pseudomonas > Pseudomonas sp. GW460-12-10-14-TSB1. The sequence continues at coordinate 110,798 of NZ_JACNAC010000006.1, read as the reverse complement.
ACTGCCATTGGGTTTCCGGCTGCTGGGCGGCGTATTTGACGAACAGCTTGGCGGCGTTCACCGCGATCTCTTTCACGCCTTCCTTGTCCTGGTTGAAGACAATGCGGCGGAACGACGGGCTGGTGGCGTTGTACAGGTGGACGATGGCTTTCTTCGCCCCGCGCAACGATTCGAAGGTACGGGCGATCAGGTCTTCACGGGCCTGGGTCAGCACCTGGATGGTGGTGTCGTCCGGGATGTGGCCGCCTTCGATCAGGGTACGCACGAAGTCGAAGTCGGTCTGCGAAGCAGCCGGGAAGGAGGCCTCGATTTCTTTCACACCGACGGCGACCAGGGTTTTCCAGAAACGCAGCTTCTTCACCGCATCCATCGGCTCGATCAACGACTGGTTGCCATCACGCAGGTCGGAGCTGCACCAGATCGGCGCGCTGGTGATGGTCTTCGACGGCCAGGTGCGGTCCGGCAAGTTGATGGTCGGGAACGCGCGGTACTTCGAGGAAGGGTCTTTGAGCATGCTCATGGGGAAATCCTTATTGTCCGGGCCGAAAAGAGGCGGCCTGCCGGTGAATCAATGGGTGTGCTGTTTGAAGCAGGGGACGAGGTACCGCGACTCAACCTGGCAGTCGTGCGCTGACGAGGCAGAGGCTTCGGTGTTGACGGCGCTGAATGAGGGTGTGAGAGGTTTTCATGCCCTCAACCCTAACCATTGGGGTGAAAGATGGCAAGCAGTCGAAAAAAATTGAGATAAATCTCTTAAAACGGAAATTTTGCGAGATTTTATTCTGTCGGAATGATGGCTTTCTCGATCTTATTGCGCAGACTTTTGAACCTGCGCAATCCCTGCAGGAGCCATGACTCAGGGCTGGAAGGCACCGATAAAGATCGCCGGATCGACCCGGGCGTCGTTCAGGCTGACGTTCCAGTGCATGTGCGGTCCGGTGGCGCGCCCGGTGGAGCCGACTTTCCCGACCACGCCGCCGCGGGCCAGTTGCTGGCCGACCTTCACGTCGATCTTCGACATGTGGCAGAACATGCTGATAAAGCCCTGGCCGTGGTCGACGAATACGGTGTTGCCGTTGAAAAAGTAATTGCCGATCAGGATCACCTTGCCGGCCGCGGGAGTCTTGATCGGTGTCCCGGCGGGCACCGCGAAGTCCAGCCCGGCGTGTGGGTTGCGCTCCTCACCGTTGAAGAAGCGGCGAACGCCGAACTTGCTCGACAGCGGGCCGCTCACCGGCTTGTCCAGCAGCAGGTTGCTCGGGGTGTTGGGGCTGAAACTGCGGTAGGCGCGAACCTGCTCGGCCAACTCGGCGTCGATGCGCTTGAGGTCGGCTGGATCGGGGTTGACCTGGCGTTTGTTCTTTAGCGTGATGTGCTGTTCCGGGTATTTCTTGCTGGTCACGCTGAAGTTCAAGCTGCGACCGCCAGCGCTGATCTGCTGGGTGCCGGGCTTGACGGTCAGGGGGATGCCGACAATCGCCAGCCAGTTGTTCTGTTCCTTGACCACCAGCAGCGGTTTTCCCTGATAGCTGGCCTTGGGCGCCTGGGCGGCGCTGCCCAGGTCGATCACCGCCACGCCGCCGGGCACCGGTTTGTTCAACAGGCGAGTGATGTAGCTATCGGCGTGGGCGTTGAAGGTCAGGCACAGCAACAGCAGGGAGCTCAGAAAACGCGGCATGGATCAATCCAATAAAGAAAGGGTGACAGGCGTCAGGTGATTGTCTTCGACCCGGACCTGCAGTTCGCCTTCGCCAAGACGGGCCTTGAGGCGTTGGCCCGGCTGGGTCTGTGCGGCGCTGCGAATGGCCTGGCCGCGCTCGTCCAGCAGGATGCTGTAGCCACGGCCGAGGGTGGCCAGCGGGCTGACCACATGCAGGGTCTGCACCTGGCTTTGCAGTTGCAGGCGGCGGGATTTCAGGCCTTCGCGCATGGCTCGTGGCAGGCGTTCGGCCAGGCTGTCGAGGCGTTGTCGCAGTAGCGCCAGCTGACGCCCCGGGTGCTGGCCGGCAAGCCGGGTTTCCAGGCGGATCAGGCGTTCGCGGCGGGTATTGAGGCTGCGCTCGAACGCCCGGCGCATGCGCATGTCCAGGTCGTCCAGGCGCTGCGCTTGCTGACGCAGACGCTCGCCGGGGTGGCGCAGGCGCCGGGCCATGCCTTCCAGGCGCAGGCGATCGCGCAGCAGCCGATCGCGCATGCGCATCACCAGGCGTCGATGCAGGCTTTCGACCCGATGCCGCAGGTCGCTGGAGTCCGGTGCGAGCAACTCGGCGGCCGCCGAGGGCGTCGGTGCACGCACGTCGGCGACGAAGTCGCTGATCGAGACGTCGGTTTCATGACCCACGGCGCTGACGATTGGTGTGACGCAGGCATCCACCGCCCGGGCCACGGCTTCTTCGTTGAAGCACCAAAGGTCCTCCAGGGAGCCGCCGCCACGGGCCAGGATCAGTGCGTCGAAGCCCCGGGAATCGGCCATTTTCAGGGCCCGGACGATCTGCGCGGTCGCCTCGCGGCCTTGCACGGCGGTCGGGATCAGGGTCAGGGCCACCTGCGGCGCGCGGCGGCGGAACACGCTGATGATGTCGCGAATCACCGCGCCCGTCGGCGAACTGATAATGCCGATGCGCTGCGGATGGGCGGGCAGCGGCACCTTGCGTTCGGTGCTGAACAGGCCTTCGGCACTGAGCTTTTCCTTCAGGGCATCGAAGGCCAGGCGCAGGGCGCCATCGCCGGCCGGTTCGACCGTATCGAGGATCAGCTGATAGTCGCCGCGGCCCTCGAACAGCGAGACCTTGCCGCGCACCTTGACCGCCAGGCCGTCCTTCAGCGCCTGGCGCACCCGCGCGGCATTTTGCCGAAACAGCGCGCAGCGCACCTGGGCACCGCTGTCCTTAAGGGTGAAATACACATGGCCGGACGCCGGGCGGGCGAGGTTGGAGATTTCGCCTTCGACCCAGATGTTGCTGAACACGTCTTCCAGCAACACCCGCGCACGGCCGTTGAGCTGGCTGACGGTCAGGACTTCGCGGTCCAGGCCGAGTCTTGCAAAGGGATCTTTAATCATGGGGCGCAGTTTAAAGGCATTCGGTAAACAATCTCCATGGATCGAAATAAAAGGAGACGATGCCGTTGGCCTCGAATACTCCTTCGGCGGTTAGGGCGTGAGGGCGCCGTGGAAGTGTTCGATGAACTGCTTGACCAGAGGTGTCGGGTCCTGCCGGCAGGCGAGGGCGACCGTGCTCTGGCACGCCGGGTCTGCCAAGGGCAGGAAGTGCAGGCTGGCGGGTGCAATGTCTTGCATCGATTCGGGCAGCAGGGCGATGCCGAATCCGGCCTGGATCAATTGCAACTGTGTGGTCTTGCGCGACAACACCCGCGCTGCCTTGGGAAAAAAGCCCTGGCGCATGCACAGCTCGGCCGACAGGTAACTCAGGCCTCCGCGTTGTGGATGGGGAATGGAGATAAAGGCTTCGTCGCGCAGTTGCGCCAGATCCACGCCCTGCTCAGGAGGGGCTGATACCAGAGGGTGACCCGGTGGCACCGCCAGCAGCAGGCGCTCGCTGAACAGCGGCGTGATCCGCACGCCCTCGCGCTGGCGCAGTACCGGCAGCCGTAGCAGGCCAATATCCAGCCGGCCTTCGGCGACTTCCTCCAGCTGCGCTTCGGAAGACAGGGTGGCGATGTCCATCGAGGCGCCTGGGCACTGTTCCAGATAACTGCTGATGGCCCGCAGCAAGCGGCCGCTCATGGACACCGTGCTGGAGTGGCTCAAGCGCAATGTCCCCAGTTGCCCATGGCCGACCTGGGTCGCCAGCTCGCTGGCCTTGTTCAGTTCATTGAGCAGGCTGCGGGCGCGCGGGTAGAAGGCTTCGCCCGCCGCTGTCAGCCTGGGCAGGCGCGCGGTGCGCTCGAACAGCGGGGTCTTGAGGTGGGTTTCCAGTTCCTTGATCTGTCGGCTGAGGGCGGACTGGGCAATGAACAGACGTTCGGCAGCCGCGCTGAAACTGCCGCTGTCGGCAATTTCCACGAAGTAGCGCAGTTGGCGGGTTGAAATCACTCGTCATGCCTTTTTGAGATGGGTGGATGGCTTTGATGATATTAGTCGCAAGGCTTGTGGCTGGCTAAAGTCATTCCTTGATTAAAGGAGGATGGCGAATCGATGAGCATGGTCGAGTTGTTGGGGCAGTGGTCGTGGGGGGCGAGTGGCTGGTTGGCGATCGGCCTGGGGATCGCCCTGGCCTATATCGTGTTCGGCATTGCCGGGTTCGGCACGGCGCTGGTGGCCGGGCCGGTGCTGATCCTGTTCATGCCGCTGTCGAAGATAATCCCGCTGCTGGTACTGCTGGATTTTGTCGCGGCCTTCGGCAACCTCTTGCCATCGCGGCGGGATGTCGATCGCTCCGAACTGGTACGCCTGCTGCCGTGCATGGCGCTGGGCTGCACCCTGGGGGTGATCTTCCTGCTCAACCTCAAATCCGACCTGTTGCTGCTGTTGATGGGGCTGTTTATCAGCGCTTATGCGGTGTACAGCCTGTGGGTCAAGGCAAGGCCCAAGGCGCTGGCGGCGGGCTGGGCGATTCCCATGGGGACCGTGGGTGGAACGTTCGGGGCGCTGTTCGGCAGTGGCGGCTTTTTATATGCAATCTATCTGAACAGCCGCCTGCCCAAGGATGCGGCGCGGGCCACCCAGAGTGCGTTGATCAGTTGCAGCACGGTGGTGCGCCTGAGCCTGTTCGCCATTGCCGGTGTTTATGCGCAACTGCCTTTATTGCTGCTGGCGCTGTGTTTGTTGCCGGCGATGGCGCTGGGCTTGTGGATGGGGCGGCGGCTGACCCTGAAGTTGTCCCGCGAGGCGTTCGTCCGGCTGGTGACCTGGCTGGTGCTGGCCAGCGGCATTGCCCTGATCGGCCGTTACCTGAGCACTTGACCTGTGGGGTTCAGGGATTAAGCTGCGGGCCCTCGGATCTGCCAGGCACGCCGACTTCTACACTTATGGGTAGGTATCGGCTTGCTGGCGGTATTGTCCGAGCAGGCAACGCAGACTTCCCTTCAGACGCTTCAGGCCCCACCCATGAACTCGCAAAGCATCATCGTTCCGAAAATCTCCACCTTGCCGGTTCACGAACCCCGCGCCCAGGCGATCGTGCGCTGGCTGGTGCGCAAGAACATCGTCGAGGAAGCCTTGAGCACCTGTGGCCGTACCGGCAATCGCATGGCGCACGCCATTGCCCTAGGCGCGCGGGAGGTAGTGCTGCACCCGGAGGCCTTGCCCTTCGGCGAGCCGGTCAACGGCCTGGAGATCATCACCAAGCGCTGCATCTATACTCCGGCCAAGGGGTTTCTCGAGGAAGCGGGCTGCGCCGAGTGCCGTCAGGAAGTGGGGGAGGCGCTGTTCGAGAGCCTGGAAGACTGGATGCCCGGGCGCACCGATAACTTCACCTGCCCCGAGTGCGGGCATGAAGACGACATCAATGGTTTTCTGTTCTTGCAGGAGTGCGGCTTTTCCAACCTTGGTTTCATCTTCAACAACTGGGCCGAGGCCGGGTTCAAGCAGAGCTTTCTCGACGAGTTCGCCGAATGGCTGGATCAGCCGGTGAGTTGGGTGAAGGTGGAGTTGTAAGGGGATTTCGGCAGCCGGGTCCGGGTGATGAAATCATCGTCGGCAGGTGCAATGCTGGCCCGCGAAACAGACGCTGTGTTCCGGCAAATTCCCCATCCATCACCCCGTTGATAATAGACAGACTTTTACATTGAGCCCGGGTAGGTGTCTGAGTATAATGGCGCGCTTCCATTTTCCCGCTCGGGAGCCCCCGCGATGCTGCGTATCAGCCAAGAAGCTCTGACCTTCGACGACATTCTCCTAGTGCCCGGTTATTCCGAGGTGCTTCCTAACGAAGTCAGTCTCAAGACCCGTCTTACCCGTGGCATCGAGCTGAATATTCCACTGGTTTCCGCCGCAATGGACACCGTCACTGAAGCCCGTCTGGCAATCGCCATGGCTCAGGAAGGTGGCATCGGCATCATCCACAAGAACATGACCATCGAGCAGCAAGCTGCCGAAGTCCGCAAGGTCAAGAAGTTCGAAGCCGGCGTCGTCAAAGACCCGATCACCATCGAGGCTGACGCCACGGTGCGCGACCTGTTCGAACTGACCCGCATGCACAACATTTCCGGCGTTCCGGTACTGCACGATGGCGACCTGGTCGGCATCGTCACTTCCCGTGACGTGCGTTTCGAAAACCGCATGGACGCCAGCGTCCGTGAAGTGATGACGCCTAAAGAGCGCCTGGTCACGGTCAAGGAAGGCGCCGACAAGAACGACGTGCGCGAGCTGCTGCACAAGCACCGCATCGAGCGCGTGCTGATCGTCGACGACAAGTTCGCCCTCAAAGGCATGATGACCGTCAACGACATCGAAAAAGCCAAGGCTTACCCACTGGCCAGCAAGGACGATCAAGGTCGTCTGCGCGTAGGTGCTGCAGTCGGTACCGGTAAAGACACCGGTGACCGCGTTGCCGCCCTGGTCAACGCCGGTGTGGACGTGGTGGTGGTCGACACCGCCCACGGTCACTCCAAGGGCGTGATCGACCGCGTTCGCTGGGTCAAGGAAAACTACCCGCAAGTGCAGGTGATCGGCGGCAACATCGCCACCGGTGCCGCTGCCAAGGCCCTGGCCGCAGCCGGCGCCGACGCAGTCAAGGTCGGTATCGGCCCTGGCTCGATCTGCACCACCCGTATCGTCGCCGGTGTCGGCGTACCGCAAATCAGCGCCATCGCCAATGTCGCCGCGGCCCTTGAAGGCACCGGCGTTCCATTGATCGCCGACGGCGGCATCCGCTTCTCCGGTGACCTGTCCAAGGCCATCGTCGCCGGTGCTTCCGCGGTGATGATGGGCTCGATGTTCGCCGGTACCGAAGAAGCGCCAGGCGAAATCGAACTGTTCCAGGGCCGTTCCTACAAGGCTTATCGCGGCATGGGTTCGCTGGGCGCCATGTCCCAGGCCCAGGGCTCTTCCGACCGTTACTTCCAGGACTCCTCCGCAGGTGCCGAGAAGCTGGTTCCGGAAGGCATCGAAGGCCGTGTTCCGTACAAGGGCACCCTGACCGCCATCATCCATCAACTGATGGGTGGCCTGCGTTCTTCCATGGGCTACACCGGTAGCGCCAACATCGAAGAAATGCGCACCAAGCCAGAGTTCGTACGCATCACTGGCGCCGGTATGGCTGAGTCCCACGTCCATGACGTGCAGATCACCAAGGAAGCGCCGAACTACCGCGTAGGTTGATGCTTCAAGCAAAACGTTAAATGACCGGGGCTGTTTTATTCAGCCCCGAGTCGTTTCTGAATCACGACTGTTTTCGAATTACCTAGACGAGACTGAATCATGGCCCTCGACATTCATGCCCACCGCATCCTGATCCTCGATTTCGGTTCCCAGTACACCCAATTGATCGCCCGTCGCGTGCGTGAAATCGGCGTGTATTGCGAGCTGCATCCGTTCGACATGGATGACGAAGCGATTCGCGAATTCGCTCCAAAAGGCGTCATTCTCGCCGGCGGCCCCGAGTCCGTGCACGAAGCCGATAGCCCGCGCTGCCCGCAAGCGGTGTTCGACCTGGGCGTGCCGGTCTTCGGTATCTGCTACGGCATGCAGACCATGGCCGAGCAAATGGGCGGCAAGGTCGAGGGTTCCGAACTGCGTGAATTCGGTTATGCCCGCGTCGATGTGGTCGGCAAGAGCCGTCTGCTGGACGGCATCGAAGACCACGTCGACGCCGACGGCCTGTTTGGCCTCGACGTGTGGATGAGCCACGGTGACAAGGTCACCAAGATGCCGGAAGACTTCCACATCCTGGCCAGCACCCCGAGCTGCCCGATCGCCGGCATGTTCAACGATGACCTGCGCTACTACGGCGTGCAGTTCCACCCGGAAGTGACCCACACCAAGCAGGGCGGTCGCATCCTGTCGCGCTTCATCCTCGACATCTGCGGCTGCGAAGCCCTGTGGACGCCGTCGAAAATCGCTGAAGACGCCATCGCCCAGGTGCGTGCCCAAGTGGGCACCGATAACGTTCTGTTGGGCCTGTCCGGTGGTGTCGACTCCTCGGTGGTCGCGGCCCTGCTGCACAAGGCCATCGGCGACCAGCTGACCTGTGTCTTCGTCGACAACGGCCTGCTGCGCCTGCACGAAGGCGAGCAAGTGATGGCCATGTTCGCCGAGAACATGGGCGTCAAGGTGATCCGCGCCAACGCCGAGGACCAGTTCCTCAACAACCTGGCCGGCGAAGCCGACCCGGAGAAGAAGCGCAAGATCATCGGCCGTACCTTCATCGACGTGTTCGATGCCGAATCCTGCAAACTGGACAACATCAAGTTCCTGGCCCAAGGCACCATCTACCCGGACGTGATCGAGTCGGCTGGCGCCAAGAGCGGCAAGGCCCACGTGATCAAGTCGCACCACAACGTGGGCGGCCTGCCGGAAGAGATGAACCTCAAGCTGGTCGAGCCACTGCGCGAGCTGTTCAAGGACGAAGTCCGTCGTCTGGGCCTGGAGCTGGGCCTGCCGTACGACATGGTCTACCGTCACCCGTTCCCGGGCCCGGGCCTGGGCGTGCGGATCCTCGGCGAAGTGAAGAAGGAATACGCCGACCTGCTGCGTCGCGCCGACCACATCTTCATCGAAGAGCTGCGCAAGGCAGACTGGTACCACAAGGTCAGCCAGGCGTTCGTGGTGTTCCAGCCGGTGAAATCGGTGGGCGTGGTCGGTGACGGCCGTCGTTACGCCTGGGTCGTGGCCCTGCGTGCCGTGGAAACCATCGACTTCATGACCGCGCGTTGGGCGCACCTGCCTTACGAGCTGCTGGAAACCGTCAGCGGCCGGATCATCAACGAAATCGAAGGCATCTCCCGCGTCACCTACGACGTGTCGAGCAAGCCGCCAGCCACCATCGAGTGGGAATGATCCCGGCCGAGTGATCGGCTGCTGATCGTTCAGGCAACAGCAATGGCGATCGAGACCTTCGGGTGTCGATCGCCATTTGTGTTTCAGGGTCTTTAAAAAGCTCGGTTTCCAGCCCTCCCGTAATACCAGGAAAGACATGGGCCCATTGTCGCCCGCCTGGCCTGTGTACCCTCGACAGACATTCATCGAATTCCCAGCGGCGGCCTTTGGCGATGCCGGTGCAGGCGTTGAAAGAATTCATGGTTGTCAGTTGACAACCTTTTCATTGTTGACGAGACTGGAGGCCATGGATGGCTCGCACACCTCATCCCAAGAAAGACATTGAAATGGCGCTGCGTTACGCCGAGTGGCAGGGCTGGCGCGTCGAAGTCGGCGGTAGTCATGCCTGGGGCAAGATCTACTGCCCTTACAACAGTGAGGTGTGCCGGTGTGGCGAATTCTGCATCACCAGTGTGTGGAGCACGCCGAAAAATCCCCTCCAGCATGCCCGGGCGCTGTGCCGGGTAGTCGACAACTGCACGCTGAATCAGCTGCGCGGCGGGAAAGTCCCGCAACCTCGTCGGGAGTCATGACCATGGAATACCTGTTTACCCTCAACTACCTGCTGCCTGCCCACGACTGCGACCCGGACGTGCTGGTGGAGCGCCTTGGCGCGGGGGGCTGCACCGATGCGCTGGTCGGTACCGGGCTGGCGGGGCGCCTGGCGCTGGAGTTCAGTCGCGAGGCCGAAAGCGGTGAGGCGGCCCTGCTCAGTGCCCTGGGCGATATCAAGCGGATCATTCCGGATGCGCGGCTGGTAGAGGCCAGCCCGGATTTCGTCGGCCTGAGCGAGATTGCCGACATCGTCGGGGTCTCCCGGCAGAACATGCGCAAGCTGATGCTGAACCATGCCGGCAGTTTCCCCCTGGCGATCCACGAGGGCAGTGCCTCGCTCTGGCATCTGGCGGAAGTGCTGAGCTGGCTGGAGGCCCGGGGCGGTTACCAGTTGCAGCATCCGGTGATAGAGGTGGCGCGGGTCGCGCAGTCCGTGAACCTGGCCAAGGAGGCCCGCCGGGTCGGCGCCCCGAGCGCCGAGTTAGTGGCGCTGCTGGGCTGAGCGGGCTTGCCGCGACGGTCAGCGTCGGGCGACGTCCGAGAAGTAGAACTTGTCCAGGGTGTGGCGTGATTCGGTGTATTCGAACTGCCGGCCGTCCTGCAGAAAGGTCTGGTTGCTGACCACTATCACGTGGCTCTGGCCTTCGAGGTCCAGGTGCTGCTGGTCATCCCGGGTGCGTGGAATCGCTTCGATGGTCCGCTGGGCGTAGCTGATCTGCAATTGCAGGGTCTGCTCGATATAGGCGTAGATCGAGTGCTCGGCAATCTGCCGGTCCAGCCCCGGGATCAACTCGGCGACGAAGTGGTTGATGTCGAGAATCACCCGTTTGCCATCGATACGCCGCACCCGCTTGATGCGGGTAATCAGGCTGCCTTCCTCGGCCTGCAGGTGTTCGCGCAACGCGCCTTCGAGGGGAAACTGGGTGAACTCCACCACCTCGGTGCTGACATCGTTGCCCAGGCGCGGATAGGTTTCCTGGAAGCTGACAATGCCGCCCAGCTGGAACTCGATCGGGTGCGACGACAGCACAAAAGTGCCCTTGCCATGGATCTTCTGGGCGAAGCCGCGCTCCTGCAGCTGCTCGATGGCCTTGCGCACGGTGCCGCGGCTGGCCTGGTAGCTGTCCATCAACTCGGTTTCGGAAGGCAGGCGAGCGCCGCGTTCCAGGCGCTCGGTGGTGATACTGGCAAGCAGATCGCTGTAGATCTGGTTGTATTTACTCATGGGATGGCTCTGTGCCGTCTGCGCTCAAGGCGGGAACCTTAAGGGCCGTGAGCGGATTTGTCTATTTGAGACGCTGGGGTCGAACGCCTGACTGCGGGTGTCGAAGTGGCAATGAAACACCTTACAGCAGTTTAAGAATTTTCTGGTGCGAATGCTGTGCTCCGTCGGAGAGCATGGATCTAAAGCCGTTCTCGCACAGAAGAAACTCCCCACGACCTGGGTTTCGAAGCGGTATTCGCAAACTCGTCTGTACGAGTTGTTGCTTTAACTCGTACAGACGAGTATTTTTCGCTTCGGCGTGCTGCCAATAACAAAAAACCAAAGCGGAAGAACAAGCATGAGCCACGACTATTCCACGATCGCCAGCGAGTTGCTGCACAGCCTCGGTGGCGCCGACAACCTCGAACAAGCCGCGCACTGCGTCACCCGCCTGCGCCTGGCGCTCAAGGACCCGAGCCTGGTGGACAGTGCGACGCTGAACCAGATCGATCTGGTCAAGGGCTCGTTTTTCACCGGGGGCCTGTTCCAGGTGGTCATCGGCCCCGGCGAAGTCGAAAAGGTCTATGCCGCGCTGCGCCAACTCACCGGGCTGGCCGCCTCCACCATCGCCGACGTCAAGCAGAAGGGCGCCGACAAGACCAACGCCATGCAGCGCCTGGTGCGGGTGTTTTCCGATGTCTTCATGCCGATCCTGCCGGCGCTGATCATTGCCGGCCTGCTGATGGGGGTGAACAACCTGATCGGCGCCAAGGGCATGTTCATCGAAGGCCGCACCCTGCTCGAGGCCTACCCGACCCTGGATGGCGTGTGGAGCCTGATCAACCTGATGGCCAACACCTCCTTCGTGTTCCTGCCGGCCTTGGTGGGCTGGTCGGCGGCCAAGCGTTTTGGCGGTAGCGAAATCCTCGGCATCGTACTGGGCCTGATGCTGGTGCACCCTGACCTGCTCAATGCCTGGAACTACGGCAAGGCCGTGGCCGGGCTGGAGGGCCAGAGCCTGCCGTACTTCGACATCTTCGGCCTGTTCCAGATCGAGAAGGTCGGCTACCAGGGGCAGATCCTGCCGATCCTGCTGGCCGCTTATGTCATGAGCGTCATCGAAAAATGGCTGCGGGCGCGGGTGCCGAACGCGATCACCCTGCTGGTCGTGCCCATCACCACCATAGTGGTCACCGGCGTGCTGGCGCTGGCGGTGATAGGCCCGGTGACCCGGCACCTGGGGATCCTGATCACCGAAGGCGTGGTCACCTTGTTCGAACTGGCGCCGATGGTCGGCGGGGCGATTTTCGGCCTGCTCTACGCGCCGCTGGTGATCACCGGCATGCACCACATGTTCCTCGCCGTGGACCTGCAACTGATCTCGACCCAGGGTGGCACCTTCATCTGGCCGATGATCGTCATGTCCAACCTGGCCCAGGGCAGCGCGGCGCTGGCGGTGTTCAGCATGAGCCGCAACGCGCGGGACCGCAGCATGGCCTCGACCTCGGCGATCTCCGCCTATTTCGGCATCACCGAGCCGGCCATGTTCGGGGTCAACCTGCGCTACAAGTTTCCGTTCTACGCCGCGCTGATCGGCTCGGCGCTGGGCAGCATTTTCCTCTCGCTGAACAAGGTCCAGGCCTCGGCCATTGGCGTCGGCGGGTTGCCGGGGTTCATCTCGATCATTCCCCAGTACATCCCGATGTTCGTGGTCGGCATGGTCGTCGCCCTGGTGGTTCCGTTCGTGCTGACCTGCGGCTTGAGCATGAAGATCATCCGGCCGGGGTATCGCGTCGCCTGACAGATCGCGATAAGGCCCCCAGGGCCAGTACCCAACCCATTGAAGGAGCCCGCCATGCAAGACTGGCAGCGTTCGGTGATCTACCAGATCTACCCGAAGAGTTTCTACAGCCACAGCGGCCAGGCCACCGGCGACCTGCTGGGGGTGGTCGACAAGCTCGACTACCTGCACTGGCTGGGTGTCGATTGCCTGTGGCTCACCCCGTTCCTGCGTTCGCCCCAGCGCGACAACGGCTACGACATCAGCGACTACTACGCTATCGACCCGAGCTACGGGACCATGGCCGATTGCGAGCGGCTGATCGCCGAGGCCGGCAAGCGCGGCATCAAGCTGATGCTGGACATCGTGGTCAACCACACCTCCATCGAGCATGAGTGGTTCCAAGAGGCCCGCAGCAGCCTCGACAACCCGTACCGCGACTTCTACATCTGGCGCGACCAGCCGAACAACTGGGAATCCAAGTTCGGCGGTTCCGCCTGGGAATACGAAGCGCAGACCGGCCAGTACTACTTGCACCTGTTCGACCATACCCAGGCCGACCTCAACTGGGACAACCCCCAGGTGCGCGCCGAAGTGTTCAAGATGATGCGTTTCTGGCGCGACAAGGGCGTGGGCGGCTTCCGCCTGGACGTGATCAACCTGATCTCCAAGCCGGCCGATTTCCCGGAAGACGCCAGCGATGGCCGGCGCTTCTATACCGACGGCCCGAACGTGCACCCGTACCTGCAGCAGATGCATCGCGAGGTCTTCGAGGGCTTTGACCTGGTCAACGTCGGCGAGATGTCTTCCACCAGCCTCGAACACTGCATTCGTTACTCGCAGCCCGAGTCGAAAGAGCTGTCGATGACCTTCAACTTCCACCACCTGAAGGTCGATTACCCGAACCTGCAGAAGTGGATTCGCGCCGATTTCGACTTCCTCCAGCTCAAGCGCATCCTCTCCGACTGGCAGAGCGGCATGCAGGCCGGCGGCGGCTGGAACGCGCTGTTCTGGTGTAACCACGACCAGCCGCGGGTGGTGTCGCGTTTCGGCGACGACGGCGAATACCGGGTGGTTTCGGCGAAGATGCTCGCCACCGCGCTGCACTTCCTCCAGGGCACGCCGTTCGTGTACCAGGGTGAAGAGCTGGGCATGACCAACCCCGGTTTTACCCACATCGACCAGTACCGCGATGTCGAGACCCTGAACATCTACCGCCTCAAGCGCGAAGCCGGCGACAGCGAAGCAGACAACATGGCGGCGATCATGCAGAAGTCCCGGGACAACGGGCGCACGCCAATGCAATGGAATGCCGAGGCCCATGCCGGTTTCAGCAGCGTCGAACCCTGGATCGGCGTGCCGGCCAATGCCGCACTGATCAACGTCGAGCAGCAGCTGGAAGACCCGGATTCGGTGTTGCACCACTACCGTCAGCTGATTGCCCTGCGCCGTCGCGAGCCGCTGATCCAGGACGGCGAGTATCGCCAGTTGCTGGCCGAGCACCCGCAGGTCTGGGCCTATCTGCGCGAAGGGCAGGGCGAGCGCCTGCTGGTGGTGAACAATTTCTACGGCAGCGCCTGCGAAGTGCAGTTGCCGGAGGGAGTGATGACCGAGCGCACGGAGCAGCGCCTGGTCATCAGTAACTACGCGGACCATGAAACCCGCAGCCGCCAGCTGTTCCTGCGGCCTTACGAGTCCTTTGTCCTGCATCTGATCGACCGCTGACAACCTTCCCCGCAAGAGCGTGGCGTGCCCGGCACACCGCGAGCTTTCGCTCGCCGGTAGGGCGGCGCCTGCGGGGCACACACACAGAATAAAAATAATGGGGTGGCTTATGAAAACAACAATAAATCGCGGCCTTGCAGCATCTTGCGTCTGCCTGGCACTACCGTTCCCAGCCCAGGCCCTGGAGTTCGCCGGTTACCTGCGCAGCGGTCTCGGCACTTCGGTCAACAGCAGCTCGCAATCCTGTTTCCAGTTGCCCGGCGCGCAGTCCAAATATCGCCTGGGCAACGAATGCGAACAGTACGCCGAGCTGGAACTGCGCCAGGACCTCTACACCCTGGACGACGGCTCGGTGCTCAGCGTCGACGCCATGGCGTCGCTCTACAACCGGTACGACCGCAGCCTGACCTTCCAGGGCGACAACGGCTCGGCGCGCATGCCGCAGATGTATGCCCAGTGGTCGAACATGCCCAGCCTCAATGGCGGCTCGTTGTGGGCCGGTCGGCGTTACTACAAGCGCAACGACATCCATATCTCCGACTTCTACTACTGGAACCAGAGCGCCACCGGCGGCGGTATCGAGGACGTGCTGATCGGCGATCTGAAATACAGCTACGCCTTCTCGCGCAAGGACAACCTGTACCAGAAGGACTACATCAACCGGCACGATTTCAACGTCGCCGGTTTCAAGACCAACCCCGGCGGCGAGCTGGAACTGGGCCTGAGCTACATCGACAAGCCCGACAGCCGCGACGCCCATCGGGGTTGGGCCATCACCGCCCAGCATGTGCAAAAGGACTTCCTTGGCGGCAAGAACAAGCTGGCGTTGCAGTACGGCGAAGGCCCGGGAACCGGGTTGGGCTACACCGGCAATGTGCAACTGGACGACAGCAACAAGAGCTACCGTCTGGTGGAGTTTTTCGACTGGCAACTGACCCCGCGTTTTGGCGGGCAGGTCGAAGCGATCTACCAGAAAGACATCCGCCCCGACGGTAACGACCAGAACTGGATCTCCCTGGGTATCCGCCCGGCCTACGCCATCAGCGAGCAGTTCAAACTGGTCACCGAGCTGGGCCACGATCAGGTCGAGGCCCCCGGCGGCACGCGCAAGCTCAGCAAGTTCACCTTCGCCCCGACCTGGTCGCCCAAGGGCCCGGAGTTCTGGGCGCGCCCCGAGGTGCGCCTGTACTACACCTATGCCAGCTGGAACCAGGCCGCCAAGCGCGCGGCCAATGAGCTGGCGGCGGGTTCGGCGCTGTCCGACACCGGCGCCTTCGGTACCGCCAGGCATGGCGCGAACGTCGGATTGCAGGTCGAGTACTGGTGGAAATAAGCGATGCTGTCGGGGCTCGCGCTCCATCGGCACTTACAAGAACAAACAGCAGGTGAAGTCATGGCTACAACCCAACAATTGCAACTGCTCGCGCCGCTGTCCGGGCTGCTGATGCCCCTGGAGCAAGTGCCGGACCCGGTGTTCTCAAGCCGGGTCATCGGTGATGGCCTGTGCATCGACCCGACCTCGCAGACCCTGCGCGCGCCGCTGGCCGGTGTGGTCAGCAACGTGCAGGACAGTGGCCATGCGGTGAGCATCACCGACGACAACGGGGTGCAGGTGCTGATGCACATCGGCCTGGACACGGTGAACCTGGCAGGCAAGGGGTTTAGCCGCCTGGTGCAGGAGGGCCAACGGGTCGAGGCCGGGCAGCCGTTGATCGAGCTCGATGCCGACTACATCGCCGTGCACGCCCGCAGCCTGTTGACGCTGATGCTGGTGGTCAGTGGCGAGCCCTTCACCTGGCTGACCGCGGACAGCGCGCTGGTGGACAGCGGCCAGCCGCTGTTGCAGTTGAGCCTGGGCAAGCCTGCGCCAAGCGCGGAGCCCGAGGAAGAGGGTGAGGCGCTGTTCTCCAAACCCGTGCTGCTGCCCAATCCCAATGGCCTGCATGCGCGCCCGGCGGCGGTGTTCGCCCAGGCGGCCAAGGGCTTCAAGGCGAGCATCTGCCTGCACAAGCAGCAGGCCAGCGCCAACGCCAAGTCCCTGGTGGCGATCATGGCGCTGCAGACAGCGCAGGGCGATGCCTTGCAAGTCAGCGCGGCAGGCGCGGATGCCGAGGCGGCGATCAAGGCCCTGGCCGAGTTGCTGGCGAGTGGTTGTGGCGAGGCGGTGACCGCGGTGAGTGCCGCCGAACCCGTGGCGCCGGTTGCCGCGCCATCGGGCAAGTTGCTGCGGGGCGTCTGCGCCTCGACGGGGTCGGCCTTCGGGCAGGTGGTGCAGGTGGCCGAGCAGAAGCTCGAGGTCGTCGAGTTCGCCGGCGATCAGGCGGCACAGCGCGAGCAGCTCAAGCAGGCGCTGGCGCAGGCCACCGAGGTCTTGCAAGTCCTGCGGGACAAGGCCGCCAGCACAGCCCAGGGCGAGATCTTCAAGGCTCACCAGGAACTGCTGGAAGACCCGAGCCTGCTGGAGCAGGCCCATGCCCTGATCGCCGACGGCAAAAGCGCGGCATTCGCCTGGAACAGCGCCACCGAGGCCACCGCCGAGCTGTTCAAGGGGCTGGGCAATCCGTTGCTGGCCGAGCGTGCCCTGGACCTGATGGATGTCGGGCAGCGGGTGCTCAAGTTGCTGCTGGGCGTGCAGGACAGCGCCTGGACCCTGCCGGAGCAGGCGATCCTGATTGCCGAGCAGCTCACCCCGTCCCAGACCGCCGGCCTCGACACCAGCAAGGTGCTGGGGTTTGCCACGGTCGGCGGCGGGGCCACCAGCCATGTGGCGATCCTGGCCCGGGCCCTGGGGTTGCCGGCGGTCTGTGGGCTGCCGGTACAGGTACTGGCGCTGGCCAGCGGCACGCCGGTGCTGCTGGATGCCGACCAGGGTGAATTGCACCTGGAGCCGCAGCCGGCGGTGATCGAGCAGCTGCAGGCCCGGCGTCAGCAGCAACAACAGCGTCAGCGCCAGGAGCTGGAACAGGCGGCCCAGGCCGCGGTGACCCGCGACGGCCATCACTTCGAGGTGACGGCCAACGTCGCTTCGCTGGCCGAGGCCGAGCAGGCCATGGGTCTGGGCGGGGAGGGCGTCGGCCTGTTGCGTTCGGAGTTTCTCTACCAGGACCGCGGCGTCGCCCCGAGCCATGAAGAACAGGCCGCGACCTACAGCGCCATCGCCCGGGCACTGGGGCCGGAGCGCAACCTGGTGGTGCGGACCCTGGATGTCGGCGGCGACAAACCCCTGGCCTATGTGCCGATGGAACCTGAAGCCAACCCCTTCCTAGGCATGCGCGGGATCCGCCTGTGCTTGGAGCGCCCGCAGCTGTTGCGCGAACAGTTCCGGGCGATCCTCGCCAGCGCCGGGCTGGCCCGCCTGCACATCATGCTGCCGATGGTCACCCAGCTGGCGGAGTTGCGGCAGGCGCGGCAGATGCTGGAGGACGAAGCCCTGGCCATGGGCCTCAAGGAATTGCCGAAGCTGGGGATTATGATCGAAGTGCCGTCGGCTGCGCTGCTGGCTGACCTGTTCGCGCCAGAGGTGGATTTCTTTTCCATCGGCACCAACGACCTGACCCAGTACACCCTGGCCATGGATCGCGATCATCCGCGCCTGGCCAGTCAGGCCGACAGTTTCCACCCAGCGGTGCTGCGTCTGATCGCTACCACGGTCAAGGCCGCCCATGCCCACGGCAAGTGGGTCGGCGTCTGCGGGGCGCTGGCATCGGAGACCCTGGCGGTGCCGTTGCTGCTGGGGCTGGGGGTGGACGAACTGTCGGTCAGCGTGCCGCTGATTCCGGCGATCAAGGCCCGCGTGCGCGAGGTCGAGTTGAGCCCATGCCAGGCCCTCGCCGGGCGCATTCTCGGCCTGGAAAGCGCCGAGCAGGTGCGCGACGCCTTGCACCAGCATCAGCAATCGACGCTGGCCCCTTCACTGGTTCTGGAGAACTGAACATGTTCGAGAAATTGCAGCGGGCGTTCTGGAAGGCCCTGACCCCGGACCTGGTGCCTGACCAGCCGAAAGCCACAGCCCGCCCCACCGGCGATGCCGTCCTGAGCCCAGAGCTATTGGCAGCCCTGGGCGGGGCGAATAACCTCAAGACCCAGCAGCGCGTGGCCCTGACCCGGGTGCGGGTGGAATTGCATGATCCGACCTTGCTCGATGTTGTGGCCTTACGCAGTGCTGGCGTGCTCGGGACGATGGCGCTGGCGGGAGGCGTGGTGCATCTGCTTGTCGGGTTATCCGCGGCTTAGCCGTTGGCGAACGCACTCGATCGCGGGCAAGCCTCGCTCCTATAGGCGCCGCCCATCCGTAGGAGCGAGCGGGCGGCGATCCGACTTGCCCGCGATGGCGTCCTTTCAGGCACCGACGATCTGCCTGCGGCCGGTCGCCGCGCCGCCCTTACTGTTTCTCAACTGCGGGTGTATCGTATTCGCCTTTTGCGGGCCCGACCCGCCGCGGATACGTGAGGTAGTTGAGTCCATGTCCTTTACCCGTCGACAGATACTCGGTGGTCTGGCCGGTCTTGCAGTGGTTGGCGTGGGCGCCGGTGGCGCGTCGCGTTACTGGCTGGGCAAGATGGCCGACGCCGAGGCGGGCCACGATTATCAACTGATCGCCGCGCCGCTGGACGTGGAGCTGGTGCCGGGGCACAAGACCGAAGCCTGGGCTTTCGGTCCTTCCGCGCCGGGCACCGAGTTGCGGGTGCGCCAGGGCGAATGGCTGCGGGTGCGCTTCATCAACCACCTGCCGGTGGCCACCACCATCCACTGGCACGGTATCCGCCTGCCGCTGGAAATGGACGGCGTGCCTTACGTCTCGCAATTGCCGGTCATGCCGGGCGAGTACTTCGACTACAAGTTCCGCGTGCCGGATGCCGGCAGCTACTGGTACCACCCCCACGTCAACAGCAGCGAAGAACTGGGCCGTGGCCTGGTCGGCCCGCTGATCATCGAAGAGCGCGAGCCCACCGGTTTCAAGTACGAGCGCACCCTGAGCCTGAAAAGCTGGCATGTGGATGAAGCAGGCGCCTTCGTGCCGTTCAGCATTCCCCGCGAGGCGGCGCGTGGCGGTACCGCGGGGCGCCTGTCGACCATCAACGGCGTGTCCCAGGCGGTGGTGGAGATCCCGGCCGGGCAGATCACCCGCGTGCGCCTGCTCAACCTCGACAACACCTTGACCTACCGCATCAACATCCCCGGCGTCGAAGCGCAGATCTACGCCCTGGACGGCAACCCCATCGAGCCGCGGCCGCTGGGCAAGGAGTACTGGCTGGGGCCGGGCATGCGCATCTGCCTGGCGATCAAGGCGCCGCCGGCCGGCGAAGAGCTGGCGCTGCGCAACGGCCCGGTGCGCCTGGGCACCTTGCGCTCGGTGGCCAACAGCGACGCGCCGACCGAGTGGCCGCCGGCGTTGCCGGCCAACCCGATCGCCGAGCCGGACCTGGATAACGCCGAGAAGCTCAACTTCAACTTCGAGTGGGTTGGCTCGGTCTCGGTGAACGTGGACAATGGCAAGCCACCGAGCCTCTGGCAGATCAACGGCAAGGCCTGGGACATCACCGACAAGACCTGCGCCGACCGCCCGATTGCCACGCTCAAGAAGGGCCAGAGCTACATTTTCGAATTGAAGAATATGACTCAGTACCAGCACCCGATCCACTTGCACGGCATGAGCTTCAAGGTCATCGCCTCGAACCGCAAGAAGATCACCCCGTACTTCACCGACACCTACCTGCTGGGCAAGAACGAGCGTGCCCGGGTGGCGCTGGTGGCGGATAACCCGGGGGTGTGGATGTTCCATTGCCATGTGATCGACCACATGGAAACCGGCCTGATGGCCGCCATCGAGGTGGCCTGATGCGGCAGATTCGCCCCGCCCGGATCATCGATCGCAGCCGCGACCAGGACTTCATGCGTGAAGCCCTGGCCCTGGCTGCCCAGGGCGCGGCCCTGGGCGAGGTGCCGGTGGGCGCGGTGCTGGTGCAGGACGGGGAAATCATCGGCCGGGGTTTCAACTGCCCGATCAGCGGCAGCGACCCCAGCGCCCACGCGGAAATGGTCGCGATCCGCGCCGCGGCCCAGGCGGTCGACAACTACCGCCTGCCCGGCAGCACCCTCTACGTGACCCTGGAGCCGTGCAGCATGTGCGCCGGGCTGATCGTGCATTCGCGTATCGCCCGGGTGGTATACGGCGCCCTGGAGCCCAAGGCGGGCATCGTGCAGAGCCAGGGGCAGTTCTTCAGCCAGGGTTTTCTCAACCATCGGGTGCTGGTCGAGGGCGGGGTGCTGGCCGAAGAGTGCGGCGCGGTGTTGAGCGAGTTTTTCAAGGCGCGCCGGGCCAGTCGCAGTTGAGCATCTCTTTCTGTAGGAGCGAAGCTTGCTCGCGATGACGCCAGCCCGGGCAATGCATATCTTGAATCTGGCGTGACGTTCAAGATCGCTATCGCGGGCAAGCCTCGCTCCTACAGAGGCATTTATTTCCTGGCGACGATAACGGCGCGCATCGGCGCCGGCAGGCCTTCGATGGTCTTGCTGTGGTCGTTCGGGTCGAGGAAGTCGCTCAGCGACTGGTACTTCATCCACTCGGTGCCACGCTGTTCCTCGACGCTGGTCACGCTTACATCCACGCAACGCACATCGCTGAAGCCGGCGCGGCGCAGCCAGAGTTCCAGGGCCGGCACCGACGGCAAGAACCACACGTTACGCATCTGCGCGTAGCGGTCTTCCGGCACCAGCACCTGATGCTGGTCGCCTTCCACCACCAGGGTTTCCAGCACCAGTTCGCCGCCCTTGACCAGGCAGTCCTTGAGCGCCAGCAAATGCTCGATCGGCGAGCGGCGGTGGTAGAACACGCCCATGGAAAACACCGTGTCGAAGCCTTCCAGGTTGGCCGGCAGGTCCTCAAACGGGAACGGCAGGTGCCACACCGCGGGCTCCGACAGGTAACGCTGCACCGCCTGGAACTGGCAGAAGAACAGCCAGTTCGGGTCGACGCCGATCACGCTGTGGGCGCCGGCGCCGAGCATGCGCCACATGTAGTAGCCGTTGCCGCAGCCGACATCGAGGATGCGTTTGCCTTGCAGGTTCAGGTGCGGAGCGACCCGCGACCATTTCCAGTCCGAGCGCCATTCGGTGTCCACATGCACGCCGAACAGGTCGAACGGGCCTTTGCGCCAGGGCGACAGGCCCATCAGTGCGGTGCGCATCTGGGCGCGGGTGGCGTCGTCGCAATCGGTATCCAGGGTCAGGCCATTGAGCAGGTCGACGGTGCTTGGCTGGATCTTTGGCAGCGCGTCCAGCGCGCTCTGCCAGCGCTCCAGGTCGCCGTGGCCCTTTTCCATCTTGGTGTCGAGTTGCGCTTGCAGGGTGTTGGCCCAGTCGGCCAGCGGCGTACCGGCCAGACGGCGGGCGAGGGGGGACAGATCGATCATGGCAAGGCAATCAACGAGGCAAAGTTAAGACACTGGAACCACGGCACGACTTTCGAAAAACCGGCGGCCAGCAGGCGTTCGCGGTGTTCTTCGAGGCTGTCGGGCTTCATGACGTTTTCGATGGCGCTGCGTTTCTGGGCGATTTCCAGTTCGCTGTAGCCGTTGGCACGCTTGAAGGCGATGTGCAGGTCGGTGAGCAGCGCATGCTCCTCGGGGTCATTGAAGCGCAGCTTCTCCGAGAGGATCAGCGCGCCGCCGGGCAGCAGCGCCTGGCGAATGCGCCCGAGCAGGGCCAGGCGCTGTTCGGGGGCGATGAACTGCAGGGTGAAGTTCAGCGCCACCACCGAGGCGGGCTGAAACTCCAGGGCGAGGATGTCGCCTTCGATCACTTCTACCGGCAGCAGCTCCTGGAACATCGAGTCCTGGCCGTTGAGGTACTCGCGGCAGCGCTCGACCATGGCCGCCGAGTTATCCACCGCGATCACCCGGCAGCCGTCGGTGCGCACATGGCGGCGCAGGGCCTGGGTCACGGCGCCGAGGGACGAGCCCAGGTCGTAGAGCACGCTGTTCGGCTGGGCGAACTGGGCGGCGAGCACGCCGAGGTTCTCGACAATGGTCGGGTAACCCGGCACCGAGCGCTTGATCATGTCCGGGAATACCCGCACCACGTCCTCGTTGAAGGCGAAGTCGGGCACCTGGGCCAGGGGCTGGGCGAAAAGGCGGTCGGGTTCTTTGCTCACGGCGGTTCCAGCGGTGGAGATAGAAAGAGGGGCGGCATTTTAGCCAAGTTGGCGCGGCGATGCGCGGTCTGTCTGATAAAGCGCGGGGATCGGTCGTAAGACCACTGCGTGGTCTATCGCGAGCAAGCTCGCTCCTACAGGGGGAATCATTCCATGCAGGAGCAAGCTTGCTCGCGATAAGGTCCTCAAGGGCGCTGCCGGGCGATCAGATCTCGCGCTTTTTCGCGGTAAACGCCGAGGCCGCGATCCCCCACTGCCCCAGCCAGTAACTGAGGATGATCAGGTAGGGCGCGGCATCGAAGGCCACCACAAAACGGCTGATGCCGATCACGCTGTCGGAGAACACGAAGGCCACGGCGCCGGCGGCGGCCAGTTGCGCCGAGCGCTTGGGCACGTCGCTGCCCAGGCGGGCCAGGGCGCGCCAGAGCATGGCGCTGATGGCCAGGCCGTAGACGATCACCGGCACCAGCAACGGGCCCAGACCATGGCTGATCAGGATGCCCAGCAAAGCCGCGCCGGCGACCAGGGCCAGCAGCAGGGGCACGGGCGCCAGGCGCCGGCAATCGCTGGTATAGGCCTTGAGGTAGGCCAGGTGCGCGACCAGGAAGGCCCCGAGGCCGAACACGAACAGGTCGGCGGGCCAGGCCAGCAGCACGTCGCCGAGCAGGGAGAACAACAGGCCGAGGCTGATCCAGCGGCGATAGTCGCTGGGGGGCGCATCGTGCAGCCAGCCGAGCAGGGCCAGCACTGGCAGCGGCTTGACCAGCAGGCACAGCAGGGTGGCGTGGATGCTCAGGCCGTAGAGGAAGGTCACCGCGCCCATCAGCGCCAGGATCAGCCAGCCCATGTCACTTGACCGAAATGGCGCAGTCGAAGGCTTTCACCGGCGCGACTTCCGGGGCCCAGGGTTGCTGATAGGTCAGCAACAGGCGCCCGGTGCCGGCGGCGAAAGCCTGGAAGCGCCAGGTGGACTGGCCAGCGCTGCCCACCAGGCCGCGGTCTTCGGGGTTGCTGTAGACCTCGGGGCTGACTTTGCGCAGCACGCCGCCGGCCGAGTCCTGGATCGCCCAGCGATAACCCGTGCTGGGGTTGCTCGGCAGGGTCAGGATCAGGTTTTGCCCGTTGCTCAGTTGCACTGGGCATTCGCTCTGGTTCTCGACCGTGACGTTTTGCTTGGGTTGGCTGGCGCAGGCGGCGAGCAGGGCAAGGCTGAGGGGCAGCAGCAGACGAATCGGTGACATGGGTCAGAAAGCTCCGGTCATGACAAAGGGCGAGCATAACCGAAGATTGAGGAATCTGTGGTGGGGTAGAGATTCTGTAGGAGCGAGGCTTGCCCGCGATGGCCTCGCTGCGGTGTGCCTGACACACCGCGGCGTTTAGATCGCGGGCAAGCTCCGCTCCTACAGGTTTGCGTTTAGAACAGCACTTTCGCCACATCGGCGAAACGCTTGGCGAAGTGCACGGTGATGCCTTCCTTGAGGTAGTCCGGTAGCTCTTCGAAGTGGCCGCGGTTGGCTTCCGGCAGGATCAGCTCGAAGAGCTTCTGCCGGCGCGCCGCGATGACTTTCTCACGCACCCCGCCGATCGGCAGAACATGCCCGGTCAGGGTCAGCTCGCCGGTCATGGCCACGCCCTTTTTCGGCGGCTGGCTGCGTGCCAGGGACAGCAGGGCGCTGGCCATGGTCACCCCGGCGCTTGGGCCATCCTTCGGCGTGGCGCCTTCCGGCACGTGCAGGTGGACGAACGCCTCGTCGAAGAACTTCGCATCGCCACCGAACTGCTTGAGGTGCGAGGTGACATAGCTGTAGGCGATTTCCGCCGACTCCTTCATCACATCCCCCAGTTGTCCGGTGAGCTTGAAGCCACGGTTGAGGGTGTGAATCCGCGTGGCTTCGATCGGCAGCGTGGCGCCGCCCATGCTGGTCCAGGCCAGGCCGGTGATCACCCCGGTGCCGCTGAGCACCTGCTCGTTGCGGAACACCGGCATGCCCAGGGAGGCTTCCAGGTCTTTCGGGCCGAGCTTGATCACCGCGTCCGGTTCTTCCAGCAGCCGTACCACGGCCTTGCGCACCAGCTTGCCCAGCTGTTTTTCCAGCTGGCGCACGCCGGACTCGCGGGCGTAACCATCGATCACCGCGCGCAGGGCCGCATCGCTGATGCTCAGGCTGGCCTTGGACACCCCGGCCTTCTCCAGCTGCTTGGGCCACAGGTGGCGCTTGGCGATGGCCAGTTTTTCTTCGGTGATGTAGCCCGACAGGCGAATCACTTCCATGCGGTCCAGCAACGGGCCGGGAATCGAATCCAGGGTATTGGCGGTGCACACGAACAGCACTTTCGACAGGTCCAGGCGCAGGTCCAGGTAGTGGTCGAGGAATTCCACGTTCTGTTCCGGGTCGAGGGTTTCCAGCAGCGCCGAGGCCGGGTCGCCCTGGTAGCTCTGGCCCATCTTGTCGATCTCGTCGAGCATGATCACCGGGTTCATCACTTCGACGTCTTTCAATGCCTGCACCAGCTTGCCCGGCAAGGCGCCGATGTAGGTGCGGCGGTGGCCCTTGATCTCGGCCTCGTCACGCATGCCGCCGACGCTGAAGCGGTAGAACGGCCGGCCCAGGGATTCGGCGATGGACTTGCCGACGCTGGTCTTGCCCACACCGGGCGGGCCCACCAGCAGCACGATGGAACCGCTGATCTCGCCCTTGTAGGCGCCGACCGCGAGGAATTCGAGGATCCGGCTCTTGATGTCGTCGAGCCCGGCGTGATGCTGGTCCAGCACCTTGCGCGCATGCTTGAGGTCGAGCTTGTCCTCGCCGTACACGCCCCAGGGCACCGCGGTGGCCCACTCCAGGTAGTTGCGGGTGACCGCGTACTCCGGCGAGCCGGTCTCGAGGATCGACAGCTTGTTCATCTCCTCTTCGATGCGTTTCTGCGCCTGGGGCGGCAGGACCTTGCCGGTCAGGCGCTGCTCGAACTGCTCGATGTCGGCGCTGCGATCGTCCTTGGTCAGCCCCAGCTCCTGCTGGATGACCTTGAGCTGTTCCTTGAGGAAGAACTCGCGCTGGTGCTCGCCGATCTTGCGATTGACCTCGGCGGAAATCTCTTTCTGCAGGCGCGCGACCTCGACCTCCTTGCGCAGCATCGGCAGGACTTTTTCCATGCGCTTGAGCATCGGCACGCAGTCCAGCACTTCCTGCAGTTCGTTGCCGGTGGCCGAGGTCAGCGCGGCGGCGAAGTCGGTCAGCGGCGACGGGTCGTTGGGGCTGAAGCGGTTGAGGTAGTTCTTCAGCTCTTCGCTGTACAGCGGGTTGAGCGGCAGCAGTTCCTTGATCGCGTTGATCAGCGCCATGCCGTAGGCCTTGACCTCGTCGGTCGGCTCGCTCGGCTGGTGCGGGTACTCGACCTCCACCAGGTACGGCGGGCGATGGTGCTTGAGCCAGGTGCGGATGCGCACGCGGGTCAGGCCCTGGGCGACGAACTGCAACTTGCCGTTCTCGCGGCTGGCGTGGTGCACCTTGACCAGGGTGCCGTACAGCGGCAGGGCCGAGGTGTCGAAATGCCGTGGGTCTTCCGGTGGGGTGTCCATGAAGAACAGCGCCAGCGAATGGTGTTCGGACTTGCTCACCAATTCCAGGGTTTCGGCCCAGGGTTCTTCGTTGACGATCACCGGCAAAACTTGCGCGGGGAAGAACGGCCGATTGTGGATCGGGATGATGTAGACCTTGTCCGGCAGATTCTGCCCGGGCAGGGCCAGGCCCTTGCCGGAGGACGTATGGAGTTCGGCGTTTTCCGGGTCGGCGTATTCACTCATGGTTTCAGGAAGTTCTTGCTGGTCGCTCATGGGGCACCTGCGCAATGGGGTATGCGAAGTTAGATGGGGCAGGTGACGGACGGTTTCAATGGCCCATGGGCCGGATCAATTATTTCAGTCTTTGTCGCCGGGACGCGGTGCAGTCTTCAAAACGGCGATGGCGAGGCTGTCATTTCTGCGCAGGAACGCTGGTAAATTGGCGGCGACAGAAAAATGACATTGTGAACCCCCTGATTTTATTGCGTGATCTTCTTCTCTCGGCGGTCTAATCTGGACCGATTAAATGTTGTCAGGGAAATGGCATTTATTTGACGCATCTTTAGCTGCCCAGAGGGACGCGTAATGATCAAGGGACTTTTCAGCGGGGAGCGGCGGGTGTCGCCGTGGGTGTGCAAGGTCGACAACAGTGAGGTCGCGGCGACGAGAGCCGTCTCATGAAGTGGCGCCATACGTTCCAGGTAAGGATCACCGGGGTATTGGCGTTATTGCTGTTGATCGTGATCGGGGTGGTGTATTTCGCCGTCAAGGCCGCGACCAATCATGCGGTGGAAAACCAGGCGCAAGTGCAGCTGCAAACCGGCGCCCGGGTATTCGAACGCCTGCTCGAACTGCGCGGCCGACGCTTGCGCTATGGCGTGGACTGGTTGGTGGTGGACTCGCAGTTTCGCGAGGCGGTGATCAGCGGCGACTCCCAGGCGATTCTTGAGGCATTGCGTCAGCACGGCACCGGCACTCGCGGCAGCGAGCTGTTCGTGCTCGGCGTCGAAGGCACGGTGATCGCCAGTACCCTGGGGGCGATCGCCGAGCGCGAGCATTTCCCTTACGACCGTGCATTGCGCACGGCCCTGCGGCAGAACAAAAGCATGTTGATCGTCGCGCTCAAGGGCCAGCCTTATCTGCTGGTCCAGGGGCAGGTGCTGACGCCGATGCACATGAACCGGGTGGTCATGGCGTTTCGCATGGACGACCTGTTCGCCAGCGAGCTGCGCTCCATGAGCAACCTGGAAGTGTCTTTCCTCACCCTGCAGGACGGGCGCGCGGGGGAGCTGTTCAGCACTCAGCCGGACATTTTCTGGGCGACCATCATCACCACCCTGCGCAACTCGTCCTGGCGCGCCCTACCGCAGTTGAGCGATGCCCACGGCAAGCGCTTCCTCAATCAGGCCCTGCAACTGGCCAACACTGACGATCCCGACGACCCCAAGGTCCTGGCGTTGCTGCAAAGCCCGCTGGACCACGCCTTGCAGGCCTTCGCGCCGCTGGACCGGGAGTTCCTGGCGATTGCCCTGGCGGCGCTGGTGGTGTCGCTGGCCGGCGCCTTGTTCATGGCGCGGCGGGTGTCGCGGCCGTTGAATGTGCTGGCCGATGCCGCCCAACGCATCGGCGCCGGCAACTACCAGGTGCCGGTGGTGCTCAAGCGCACCGACGAGTTCGGCTTGCTGGCCGAGGCGATCAACGCCATGCAGAGCGGGATCGCCAGCCGCGAGCTGCAACTGGCCCATAACGCCCTGCACGACCCCTTGACCGGCCTGCCCAACCGGGCGCTGGCCATGGAGCGCCTGAGCAACGCCATAGGTGCCGGGCGCAAGGTGGTGCTGCTGTACCTGGGCATCGAGGATTATCGGGCGATCAACGAAGGCCTGGGCCCGGAGGGAGTGGAGCAGATGATGCGCGAAGTCAGCCGGCGGCTGTCGGAGACGGTATCCACCGGCGACACCGCCGCGCGCATCACCGCCAACGAGTTTCTGTTGCTGCTGGAAAATACCGAGATCGATGGCGCGGTGGCCATGGCCGATCGGCTCCACACGTTATTGAGCCGGCCGCAGACCATTCATGGCGATGAAGTGCAGCGCCAGGTGTGCATCGGCGTGGCGGTCTACCCCACCGATGGGCAGTCGGCGGAAGAGCTGATCAGCCGCGCCGCCATCGCCCGCCACGACGCAGCCGCCCAGCCCGGTTATCTGCAGATCTACCAGCAGGACCGCGACCTGGCCCATCAGCGTCAGGTCGGGTTGATCCGCGACCTGCGTCGGGCTGCGGCGGAAGGCGAGCTGTTCCTGCTGTACCAGCCCAAGCTCGACCTGCGCCATGGCCATGTGCACCAGGCCGAAGCCTTGCTGCGCTGGCAGCACCCGGAGTTCGGCATGGTCTCGCCGGCGGAATTCATCCCCCTGGCCGAGCGCACCGGCAGCATGAACAGCCTGACCCTGTGGGTGATCGAGGAGGGCATGCGGCAACTGGCCGAATGGAACATGCGCGGGCTGCATCTGCAGTTGTCGCTGAACATATCGGTGGACGACCTGCATGGCCACGACCTGGCGGCGCGGGTGAGCGTGTTGCTGCAGCGTTATCGGCTGTCCGCCGAGCAGTTGATTTTCGAGATCACCGAAAGCGCCATCATGCGCCACCCGGAGCAGGCGCTGGAGGTGTTGCAGAGCCTGCGCGACTGCGGCATCAGCCTGTCGGTGGACGACTTCGGCACCGGCTATTCGTCGCTGGCGCAATTGCAGCGGCTGCCGGTGCAGGAGTTGAAGATCGACCAGTCGTTTATCCGCAACCTCGACGAAACCAGCGGCGACGCGGTGATCGTGCGCTCCACCATCGAGATGAGCCACAACCTGGGGCTCAAGGTGGTGGCCGAAGGGGTGGAGCAGGAGCGCAGCCTGCGCCTGCTGGAGCGCTGGCATTGCGACACGGCCCAGGGCTACCTGATCAGCCGGCCGCTCAGCGCCGCGGCCTTCGAGGCCTGGCTGTTGAAGTCGCGGATTTCCAGCTGAGCAGCGCTGCGTGGCCGCTCCGGGTACTGCGGCCAGACATCCGCAGGCCCGGCTTCAGGGCATGAAGTCTGTCGCTGTGAACCTCGGTGATGGTGCCGCGGCTTACTGCTTGGTGCACTCGGCGGGGAGCGCTACGACGCCGCCCATGGAGGCGAAGGCGACCATGCCGCCACTGGGCAATACGCAATTGTATTCGCCGTTGCTGGTGCTGGCGGTGAAGTAGGTCTGGGACGCGTCGCTACGCACATTGGAGACCGTGGTCACGGGCTTGCCGAGGGTGGTCTGGGCGCGGTTCTTGAGGTCGTCGTTGCTGGGTTTGGCAATGGCGCAACCGCCCAGGGCGAGCACCAGGCCGCCGAGCAGGGTGAGGGTGCGGGCAGTGGGGTGGAGGTTCATGGTGATTCTTCCTTGGTGTTGTGTTTTCTACGACGCAGCCGGCCCCGACACCGCAGAGCGGCGGTGTTGAGAAGAGCGGGTGAGTGGTTGGCACTATATCGACGGGATGGGGGAGGGTCGATTAGCACAGATGGGCTAATGTCCCTTTGCAATTATTGGGCTGGGGACGGGCGTCGGCGCAGGGCCGGCTGGCGTCGCCGGCCCCGGATCGAGGTTCAGGTCAGCAGTTGTTCCTGCAGGCGGCGGCCGAGTACGTCCAGCAGGTCGCAGCCATCGCGCAGGGGGATGACGCAGAGCTGGGCGAAGTCCTGGAGCAGCGCCGGGTTGCTGTGCAGGTTGGCGTCGCTGGCGATGTTTTCCAGCAACTGGATCGCGGCGCGGATGCGGTGGGCGGCGGCTTCGTGCAGCACATCCAGAGGCGCCTCGGTGTCGATCAGCAAGGCGGGGATGCTGCAGTCGTTGCTGGTCAGGGCCATGTAGCGGCGGGGTTTGGTGTCGTCGAAGATCGCGGGTGGATCGGGAGTGAGTTTTTTCATTGGTCTGTTCCTAACGTATGAGTCGGAGTCGCCAGAAATCACTTCCACGTAATCAGGTGGCGGCTGTACGCAGGTGTGGAAGACCGGGACGTTAGGCACCCGGCGCACTCGAGAGTGCCCCACGCACAGCTGCCATAAAGTGCAGACGAAAAAACGCCTGACTCACGTTGCTTTGCGCGCCTAACGATATAAGGGCTTCCACACCCTGTCACTGAGTTTGCAGTGACAGGCAAACCATAGAGTCCGGGACCCGGCGGGACAAGGTGATGGGAGTCGACGCGTGTTGTAGGAATTTTCGCTGTAGCCGCTGCCACACCCATCTCGGATCGACATTGGCCTGTAGCCGCTGCCGAGCCTGCGAGGCTGCGACCGGCCGCGAAGCGGACGCCAAACCAGGCAACGCGGTGTATTAGGCAAATGGGGGATACCGCCCTTGCGTCTGCTGCGCAGACGATCGCAGCCTCGCGGGCTCGGCAGCGGCTACAGGGATCTCTGTTGCCTGGCGGGCCTTATCGCGGGCAAGCCTCGCTCCTACAGGGGATTGCGGTGGGCCGTTCTGCTTCTGTAGGAGCGAAGCTTGCTCGCGATGACGTCAGGTCGGGCAATACAAAATGAAAGACCGAAGACACTCCCCTAAACGCCACCCACAAAAAAAGGCGGCTACCCGCAGGTAGCCGCCTTTTCATTCACCGCCGGTAAGGCTTATTCCGACAGTTTGTAGGCGATGATGTAGTCGCCCATCTTGGTGCCCAGCGAGCCGTGGCCACCCACGACCACCAGCACGTACTGCTTGCCATCCTTGCCGGTGTAGCTCATCGGCGTGGCCTGGCCGCCCGCTGGCAGGCGGGATTTCCACAGTTCCTTGCCGTTGTTCACGTCATAACCGCGGATGTACTGGTCCAGGGTGCCGCTGAGGAAGCCGACGCCGCCGGCGGTGACCATCGAGCCGCCCATGCTCGGCACGCCGATGGGCAAGCCGATCGGTACTGGCGAGCTGTCGCGGCTGGTGCCGTTCTTGTGCTTCCACACCACTTTGTTGGTGGTCAGGTCGATACCGGCCACGTAGCCCCAGGCCGGGGACTGGCAAGGTACGCCGAACGGCGACATGAACGGATGCATGATCACTGCGTATGGCGCGCCGGTGTTGGGTTGCACACCGGAGGTTTCGCTTTCGCGCTTGCTGCCGGCGGCGACTTCGGCGCGCGGCACCAGCTTGGAAACGAAGGCCATGTAGTTCGGGCTGGTGAACAGCAGGTGACGGACCGGGTCGATCGACACGCTGCCCCAGTTGAACACGCCGACGTTACCCGGGTAGATCAGGCTGCCCTGGATCGATGGCGGGGTGTACTGGCCTTCGTAGCGCAGTTCCTTGAACTGGATACGGCACAGCATCTGGTCGAACGGCGTGGCGCCCCACATGCCTTTTTCTTCCAGCGGCGGTGGCAGCAGGTTCAGGTCCGAACGGGCCTGGGTCGGCGCGGTGTGGTCGCCTTCGACCGCACCGGCCGGCGCCGGTACTTCCTGGATCGGCACGATCGGGGTGCCGTCGCGACGGTCCAGCACGTACAGGCTGCCTTGCTTGGTCGGCTGGATCAGCGCCGGCTTGATGCCGCCTGCGGTCTTCATGTCCACCAGGGTCGGCTGGCTGCCCACGTCCATGTCCCACAGGTCATGGTGGGTGAACTGGTAGTTCCAGCGCAGCTTGCCGGTGTCGATGTCCAGGGCCACAGTGCCGGCGCTGAACTTCTCGGCGCCCGCGGTGCGGTTGCCGCCCCACTGGTCAGGCATCTGGTTGCCCAGCGGCAGGTAGATCAGGCCCAGTTTCTCGTCGACGCTGGCCAGGGACCACATGTTCGGCGAGTTGCGGGTGTAGGTCTGGCCTTCCGCCAGCGGAGCGGTTGCGTCGGGGTTGCCGGCGTCCCAGTTCCACACCAGGTGACCGTCGTGCACGTCGAAGGCGCGGATCACGCCGGACGGTTCGTTGGTCGACTCGTTGTCGGTCACGTGGCCGCCGATGATCACCAGGTTACGGGTGATGGCGGCCGGCGACGTCGAGTAGTAGCCGCCTGGGGTGAACGGGCCGATACCGGCCTTCAGGTCCACGGCGCCTTTGTTGCCGAAGTCTTCGCAGACCTTGCCGGTGTCGGCGTTGATCGCGATCAGGCGTGCGTCGGCGGTCGGCAGGAACAGGCGGCGCGGGCAGCTGGCGGCGATGGCCTGGCCGGCGGCCGAGAGGCTGGCCGGGGTGCTGATGGCGTCGGTCTTGTTGAAGCTGGCTTCGTCGTAGTACGACACGCCGCGGCAGGTCATGTGCGCCCAGCCACGGAAGTCATCACCGTTCGGGCCCTGGATTTTCGGGTCGAAACGCCAGATTTCCTTGCCGGTGTCCGGGTCCAGCGCCAGCACCTGGCTGTGGGCGGTGCAGGCATAGAGCATGCCGTTGACCTTCAGCGGGGTGTTCTGGTTGGTGATTTCCACCGGGTCCTTGGCGGTCGGCATGTCGCCGGTGCGGATGCGCCAGGCTTCCTGCAGCTTGCCGATGTTGGCCGGCGTGATCTGGGTCAGCGGCGAGTAGCGGTCGCCGAACTCGGTACGGCCATACGCCTGCCAGTCGCCTTCGGGCATGGTCGGCGCGGCGCTGGTGGTGTCGGCGCTTTCACGGCCCAGTTCGCCCGAGATCTCGCCCGGGTTGGTGAACTGGCTGTTGATCGCGGCACCACCGGCCAGGACCACGGCCACGCCCAGAACCGCGGTACCCAGCGGCGCCGGGCCGTTGCGCAGCAGCGGACGACGGAACCATGGCAGCAGCAGAACCACACCCAGGGCAAAGAACAGCGACAGGCGTGGCACCAGTTGCCACCAGTCCAGGCCGACTTCCCACAGTGCCCAGACGGAGCTTAAGAACAGCACCACCCCGTAGACGAGCAGAGCGGAACTACGCCCCGCCAGCAGCAGCACGCCGCTGACGATCAGGCCGATACCGGCCAACAGGTAGTACAGCGAGCCGCCGAGCATGCTCAGCTTGATCCCCCCGGCCAGCATGGCCAGGCCCATTAGCAGCAGCAAGATACCGAGCAGGCTCGGCAGCAGGCGGCTCGGACTTGAAGCACCATCAGTGCTCATAGTGTGGTTCTCCGTGACGTTTAAGGTAGTCCCGCGCTTGTTCACTGTAGATGACGATCAGGCGCGGGCATGGTTCAGCAGTGTTTGGGGAAAAACAGTTTTATTCAGATTGAGCGAGCCCCAGGGCTCATCAGAACGAGCTCTGGATCTTGATCCCGCCAATCAGCGCGTCGTCGACCTTGTCCACGCCACCCGGGTGGCGGATGTATTGCAGGTTCGGGCGCACGGTCAGCCAGTTGGTGACGTGCACGCCGTAGTACAGCTCGGCGCTGTATTCGGTGTCCTGAGGCGGCAGGTAGGCCGGGTTGTCGTAGTCCTGGATGAGGTTGGCCTGGTTGGTCGCTTCGGCGTTCTTGCGGTAGGCCGGGTTGACGTGGACCCGGGCCATGGCGAAACCGATGTCGTCCTTGGCGCGCGCATCGAACAGGCCCTTGTAGACCAGGCCGGCCTGGACATAGTTGTCGATGGCGTTGGTCTTCTTGTCGTGCAGGGTTGCGTTGGCGAACAGGCTCAAACCGCGCGAGTGGTCGCTGGCCAGGCTGGTGATCTGCTGTTGCGCGCCCAGCCACAGGCCATGCTTGCTCGAACTGCTGCGATAGGCCTCGCCGCTCAAGGCCGCCGGCTGGCCGTTGCTGTCCTTGTACACGTCAGTGGCCTTGGCGCTGCTGTAGTAGTAACCGGCGCGGTATTCACCCGGCAGGCCGTTGAGCTTCGGCGTCCACACCAGCTCCACCGGCAGCAGGGTGCCCTGGGTGCCACTGCCGCTGAGCTTGAAGCCGTTGCCGCGCTCGAGGTTGGATGGGTTCTGTTCAAAGGCGCCGATCTGCGCGTAGAGCTCTGGGGTCAGGTGATACTTGACCCGCAGCGCCCATTGGCTGACCGGCCAGTTGTACCAGACGCTGCCGGCCCAGTTGCCGACCTGGGAGCCACAGAACGCCAGGTTCTGGAAGTCGCAGGGGAAGCTGTTGAAGTCTTCGCCCTGGCCGAACCGGCCGACCTTGATATCGAGTTTCTGGTCGAAGAATTTCTGCTGGTACCACATCTGCGTCAGGCGCCAGGTCTGGCCGCGGCCCCAGACTTCCTGGGCCGAGGTGAAGCCGCCGACCCGCGGGTCGTTGATGCGGTCGTTGCTGATGTTGTCGCCGTCGCGCTTGGTGATGGTCAGTTGGAACTCGGCATCGTTCCAGCCGAGGATCTTGCCCAGGTCCAGGTGGCTGCCGAAGGCGAACTGGTCGCTGAAGCGCGCGGTGCGGTCATGGTCGTAGCCACCATGCAGGTTGGAGCCCATTTCGCCGACGAAGTCGATCTTGAAGTCGTAGCCTTTTTTCGCCAGCTCGGTGCGGTTGCCGTTCCAGTCGCCGAGCATCCAGGGGGACTCGCTGTCGAAGGCCGGCGCAGCTTGGGCGCAGGTGGCCAGGCCGAAGGCGCCGAGCAGGGTCATGGCTTTCTGGCCGGCGGTAGGGTGCAAGACAGCGCTGTCTTTGAAAGGCTTGAAGTTAGGCATAAGTTGTCAGGTAAGGGCTTTTTATAAGAGGTCAGAAAAACAGGGGATATTGCGCGTTGCGAACCTCAGGGGTCGAAAGCGGTAGCCACGGTTTTAAGGAAAAACGATTCAGCGTTGGGGGCGTAAGGATAAAGCGCCTCCTCTTGGAGAGAAAGCGCTTTTAGTGACATGAATCATTTCGGATTTGGTAACAGTGTGCTTTTTCCTGCCGTTTGTATTCGGCATGGAACTACCGTCAATCTTCTTCCGGTCAAGCAGGGGCAAGTCGTTCTACTTTGAATAACTCGCCGCTGTTGTCGTGCGGGTTCAACTAAGGACTTTCAGACTTCTTTTCTCCAGCCGGAGAACGTGATGGACGTTCCTTCTTCCTCTTTGTCCTTGATCTCGATCTGGTAAGTACCGCCGCCAGCGACACCGTCAATCAGGGCCTTTTCATCGTTTGCGCGTAACTCGGCGCCTTTGGCTTGCTCCTGGTAGAACTTCACGACTTCGGAGAATGGCGTATAGGTTTGCAACAGCACCTCGAAATCATGCCGCGGCCGGCCAGCCAGTTCGTCGTAGTCTCCATAAATCGGCGCGCCTTTCAGGCCGGGCGTGGTGAAAAAACCATCGACGCCCGCGCCCACCAAGTGGGAGTTTTTGGGCAATAACGCAAGCATCGCCTTGGGGAAATCCGCAGGCAGTTGCGCGGCACTCCAAGCGTTCTTTTTCGGGTCGGTGGTGATGTATTCGACCGTGGCAATCTTTTGTGCGCGGGCACGTGTCTCGGGGTCTTCACTTTCAGCCCAGTACGCGACCATCGGCGGTAACTCTTTGCTCCAGGCAATGATCGGGTCGGCGTCACTCTTCTTGGCGTCTTTGGCCTGGAAGATGGTCAGCACGGTTTCGGGGCCTGGATTGCAGGACAACGATTCTGTCTTTGATTTGACGGTGCAGTGCCCATTCACCAGGCCTACGGCGATCAACTGCCCCTTGTCGTCTAACAGCAGGGCGCCGCGTTCGTCGCCATGATTACCGTCATCCATGGCCGTGAGCATTTTGCGTCCGGCAGGTACACCTTTCTCGAACGTCGAGAACTCTGAGTCGAGGGAATCCAGTACTTGCGTCACGATCATGGAGCCGTCGCTGGTGAAGCTGCCGGTGGCGTAGCCAATGAAGTCGATCAGGGCCGCGCGTACTGCCGGGTCTTCATTGAGCTGTGGTGGTCGTGCCGGCGCGGGGGCATTGGTGAGCTGCAACACGGTTGTGCCATCTGCACGTTTTTCCGATTGAAGGGACAGGGCGACGGCGTCAAGCGAGAGGGTGAGTGCCAAAAGCACGGCGAACGGGCGTGTGAGGTTGAACAAGGGGTCAGTCCTTTGTTGGATGGAAATCCGGTTTCTGCGGGAGGTCACGGGTTGATGGCACTGCTTCAGGCCGTCATGACAGGTACGCAACCTTGGAAAGATAAAGCGGTGCATTTTGCCCGGTCACGGCCTGGCGGTACAGGCTGGGGATTGCGCAATGCCGTGGGAGTCAGGTTCTGAGGGGGAGGGGGGCGGAGAGGAAAATCGCAGCCCGAAGGCTGCGATTGCGGAGGGACTCAGAAGGTGGTGCGCAGGCCGACCTCGATGCTGCGTCCCTGGGCCGGGGCGATGTCGCGCAAGATCGAGCTGGCGTAACGCACGGTCTGGTTGGTCAGGTTCTCGCCCTTGACGAAGGCCAGCCACTGGCTGCTGCCGATGTCGAAGTGGTAACCGGCGCTGGCGCCCAGGGTGGTGTAGCCGTCGGTGCCGCTTTCGTTGTCCGGCACGCGACGCTGGCTGGCGGCGTGTTCGACATCGATGCGCGCCTGCCAGCGATCCAGTTCCCACAGCAGGCCGCTGTTCAGGCGCAGCGGCGCGATGCGCGGCAGGGCTTCGCCGTTGTCCAGGTTCTTGGCGCGGGTGTAGTCGCCGGACAGTTCCAGGGCGAACTTGCCGTAGGCGCTTTCGCCGAGCTTCCAGTGGTCCTGGGCCTCGATACCGGCGAACCGCGCGCGGACCCCGGAGTAGGTGTATTCCGGCATGCCGCCCGCGTCTTCCTCGCCTTCATCGTTGAGGGTGCGGCCGCTGCCGAGCAGCCCGATGTAGTTGGAGAAGTGGCTGTAGAACACCCCGACGCTGCCTTTGTGGGTGCCGTTGTCGAAGCGCAGGGCCAGGTCGCTGGACACGGCTTTTTCCTTCGACAGGTTGGCGTCGCCGACTTCATAGGTGCCGGTGGCCACGTGGGCGCCGTTGGCATACAGCTCGTAGAAGGTTGGGGCGCGTTCGGTGTAGCCCAGGGTGGCGGCCACGGACCAGATCGGCGTCAGGGTATAGACCGCGCCGGACGACAGGCTGCCGGCGGTGAAGCTGCTGGAACTGTCGGCCTGGCTGAAGCGTTCGTTGCCTTTGCTGTCCGGGTCGACGCGGGTGTGTTCCAGGCGCCCGCCAAGGCTGAGTTTCAGGCGCTCGGTGGCCTGCAATTCTTCGAGGATGAACAGCGCGGCGCTGTCGGTATCGGTCTGGGGCACGAAGGCCTCTTCGCCGAGCGCGGAAAACTCGCTGCGGCTGACCTGGGTACCGATCACCCCATTGAGCGGGCCGAGGGGCTGGTGACGGGCTTCGACACGGGCTTCGTAACCCTTGTTCTTGAAGATAGTGCCGGTCTCGCCGCCTTCGATTTCGCGGTGTTCGTAATCGGTGTAGCCGGCGTCGAATTTCAGCGAGCTGAAGGGGCCGTCGAGGTTGCGCAGTTCCGAGGCGAAGGCGTAGTGATCCTGCTTCATGCGGATGCGCACATCCTCTTCGGCAGGCGAGCCGTAGTTGGAGTCGTAGTTGCTGTAGGACAGCCCGGCGTAACCGTCGTCCCAGGTGTAGGAACCGCCGATGGCGCCGCCGTCCTGACGGCCGTCGCTGTTGCCCAGGCGACCTTTCTTGCCGTTGCCGTCTTCACTCGCTGGGGCGTGGCGGCTGCGAGCGTAGCCGGGGATTTTCAGGTCGTTGAACTGCCGCGAGTTGGCGTCCAGGTGCAGGGCGAAGGTGCCGTTGCCGGCTTCCAGCTTGCCTGCGCTGCTGCGGGTGGTGTCGGCACCGCCATAACGCAATTCACCGGCGCCGTGGATGCCTTCGATGGCTTCGGTGGGGATGCGGTTGTCGAAGGTGTTGACCACGCCGCCGATGGCGCTGCCGCCATACAGCAGGGCGGCCGGGCCGCGGACGATCTCGATGCGCTCGACGTTGACCGGGTCCAGCGGCACGGCGTGGTCGTAGGACAGCGACGAAGCATCCAGGGCACCGACGCCGTTGCGCAGCAGGCGAATGCGATCGCCGTCCAGGCCACGAATGATTGGCCGGCTGGCGCCCGGGCCGAAGTAGGACGAGGACACGCCCGGTTGTTTATTCAGGGTTTCGCCGAGGCTGCCTTGTTGTTGCAGGGTCAGGTCGTCGCCTTCCAGCACCGTGCTTGGCGCTGCCGTTTGCTGGCTGCCCAGGGGGTTGGCGGTGATGACCTGCGGTTGCAGCTCCAGGGCGTGGGCCTGGGAGGCGAACAGCAAGGCGGCGGACAGCGGCGTCAGACGCCAGAGTAGAGAGCGAGAAGGGCGGTGGGCAGAGAGGGACATCGGTCATTCCTTGGCAAGCGCAGGACAGCGTGCTTTGAGTCAAAAGAGAACAGGCGTGACACGGCGAGGTGTCTGGATCAGGGGTTTGTTTTGTATTGATACAATATAACATCTCTTTTGACGCAAAAAGGAAGGAACTTTTTCAGCGTCCCTTTTCTGTAGGCGCGCGGGATCTCACCTACAGTTACTCAAGATCCGCACCCACCCTTCCACGGGGGCGAAGCCTCGGCTAAGGTGCGCGACTTCCTTTTTCTCTTGCTCAAAGGCCCGGCATGACTGCAACGAACAACGACCCGCTGCACGGCGTCACCCTGGAACAGATCCTCAAGGCGCTGGTGGAACACTACGAATGGCAGGGGTTGGCCGAGCGCATCGATATCCGTTGCTTCAAGAGCGACCCGAGCATCAAGTCGAGCCTGACTTTTTTGCGCAAGACGCCCTGGGCGCGGGAGAAAGTCGAGCAGCTGTACGTGAAATTGCAGCGCACCAAACGCCCGCTCTAAGGACACTCGATGGCTGTCGAGCCGGTTTTTCCTTCAAGCGGTAAACGGCTGTTCACTGCGCTGGCCGCGTTGCTCGGCTGGGCGGGGCTGACGATCCAGCTGTACCTGATCCTCCATCTGCGCTGGACGGTGGACGCCAGCCTGTTGGGCGGGTTGATCAATTTTTTCAGTTTCTTCACCGTGCTCACCAACACCCTGGTGGCGGTGGTGCTGACCTGTGCCCTGAACTTGCGCAGCTCCCGCGGGCAGCGGTTCTTTCTGCAACCCTGGGTCAGCAGCGGCATCGCGGTGAGCATTCTGGTAGTGGGGCTGGCGTACAGCCTGTTGCTGCGTCATCTGTGGCATCCCCAGGGCTGGCAGTTCGTGGCGGACGAGTTGCTGCACGACGTGATGCCGCTGCTGTTTCTCGTCTACTGGTGGTGCTGCGTGCCCAAGGGACGCCTGGGGTTGCGGCATGTCGCCGGGTGGATGCTCTACCCGCTGCTGTACTTCGCCTATGTCCTGCTGCGCGGGCATGTGCTGGGGCTGTATCCCTATCCTTTTGTCGACGTGGACAAGTTGGGCTACGCGCAGGCGTTCGTGAATGCGTTGGGGGTTCTGGCGGGGTTTGTGCTGGTGGCGCTGGGGATTGTCGGGTTGGATCGTTGGTTGGGGCGTCGCCGGGCTTGAGTGTGCGGTGACTGGAAGGGCGTCATCGCGGGCAAGCCTCGCTCCTACAGAGGCGGGTCTGTAGGGACGAGGCTTGGCAGTCCGTCACTCTTCTTCGCTACTGTCCAGGCGCCAGTAACCGGCGGCTTTCACGAACTCGTCGTCGAGTCGGTGCTCGTCCAGCAGCACCCGGCGAATCTGCCGCGAGACTTTGCTTTCCGTGGCCACCCAGGCGTACAGCTTGCCGCTCGGCATCTGTAGCCCGCGCACGGTGCTGAGCAGGTCCTGCTGGCCGCCGTCGCGCTCGACCCAGATCACCTCGACCTGCGCCGCGCTCTCCAGCACCTGCCGCTCGGCCGCGTCCTGGATCTCGATCACCGCCAGCACCCGGCGCCCGGCCGGCAACTCTTCCAGGCGCCGGGCAATGGCCGGCAGCGCGGTTTCGTCGCCGATCAGCAGGTAGCTGTCGAACATGTCCGGCACGATCATCGAGCCGCGGGGGCCGCCGATATGCAGGAACTGGCCGGGCTTGGCCTGCTCGGCCCAGGTCGAGGCAGGGCCGTCGCCGTGCAGGACAAAGTCGATATCCAGCTCACCGATATCCAGGTCGTAGCGCCGGGGCGTGTAGTCGCGCATGGCCGGCATCGCGCCGTTGTCCTTGCCCGGGCCCAGCACCAGGGTTTCCAGGGCGGCCTGCTGTTCGGCGTTCTGCGGGAACAGCAGCTTGATATGGTCGTCGCTGCCCAGGCTGATGAAGCCGGCCAGTTCCGGCCCGCCCAGGGTGATGCGGCGCATGCGCGGGGTCAGGTCCACCACCCGCAGCACTTCCAGGCGGCGGCGTTTGATCTCGTGGCTGACCCGATGAATCGATAGCGAATTGTCTGCGGTCATTCAGCTGACTCCTGAGCAGAAGGGGTGGCCGGGCCGTCGACGATGGCGCGGGCGGTGTTGTTCAGCAGGTCGCGGACCCGCAGGATTTCTTGCGGGTTCCAGCGGCCGTGGTGCATCTGCAGGGCGTGGCGCAGGTTGTGCACCGCCTCGTGGATTTCCGCCGGACGATCGTGGCCGCGCAGCGAGCGCTTGCTGACGTCGATGCGCATGCGCACGCCGTCCAGGGCAATCGCTTGGTCCTGTAATGACAGGCGACCGGCCTCGGTCACGCTGTAGCGTTTTTTCCCGCCTTCGGCGTCTCCGCTGATCAGTTCGCTCTCTTCGAGGAAGGTCAGGGTCGGGTAGATCACGCCCGGGCTGGGGCTGTAGGCGCCATCGAACATACCCTCGATCTGGCGGATCAGGTCATAGCCGTGGCACGGCTGCTCAGCGATCAGCGCCAGCAACAGCAGCTTCAGGTCGCCGGGGGCGAAGACTCGCGGGCCGCGGCCGCCGCGTTCGCGCCCGGGGCGTTTTTCGAAACCGTCGTGGCCGTCGCCGTACTCGCGGTGGGGATGGTGGTGTTCTCTCATTTTCTCTTTCTCCTGTTTGGTTAAGACATAACTTAAGATATATCTTAAATGCCGCGCAAGTACTTCCGTGGCAGCCAGACCAGCCGTTTGTCGGAGAATGGAGTTGAGAAGCATTCTTGTAGCCGCTGCTGAACGTCGCGCTCAAGCGCACTCTTGAGGGCCTCTAAAGGTCCTCAAGAGTGGCTTACAGCAAGCAGGAGAGATTCAGCGTTGGGCCAGGCTGCCCAGGCATTGGGTGTTGCTGCCCGGTTGCAGGTACGGCGTGAGGATCGGCGCCATGCCCTTGAGCACCTGGACCGGCAAGGCCGAGGTGAACTTGAAGCCTTGGGCCGAGGCGCCCGGCACATAGGCGGTCAGGGTGCCGAAGTGGTGCTCGCCGATATAGAACACGAAGGTGGCGGTGCGGTTGATGGATTTCGAACTGAGAATCCGCCCGCCGGAGCCAATGGCCTCGATACGGTTGTCGCCGGTGCCGGTCTTGCCACCCATGGCCAGCGGGGTGCCGTCGGCCAGCTTGAAGCTGCCGGAGAGGCGCTTGGCGGTACCGGCATCCACCACTTGCGACAGGGCGCCGCGCAGCGCGGTGGCCACTTGCGAAGGCATCACCCGCTTGCCTTCGGCCGGGTCGTTGATCAGCTTGGTTTCATAAGGCGTATCGGCGGCGAAGTGCAGGCTGTCGATGCG
Source organism: Pseudomonas sp. GW460-12-10-14-TSB1 (assembly GCF_017349775.1). Lineage (NCBI taxonomy): Bacteria > Pseudomonadati > Pseudomonadota > Gammaproteobacteria > Pseudomonadales > Pseudomonadaceae > Pseudomonas > Pseudomonas sp. GW460-12-10-14-TSB1. The sequence goes on along the minus strand of NZ_JACNAC010000006.1, from coordinate 69,323 downwards.
CAGGGTCGGCATGCGCACGCCGTCGTTGAGGATGGTGCCGACCAGTTCGGCCAGCGCCGCGGGGCGATCGCCGGAACTGCCGATGGCGGTCGCCAGCGAGGGCACCAGGTGGTCGAAGGGGTAGCCGACTTTCTGCCAGCGCTGGTGAATGTCGAGGAACGCCTCGATCTCCAGCATGGTGCGGATGCGGCTGTCCCGCGCGCTCTTGTGCCGGCTCTTGAACAGCCAGCTGTAGACCTCCTGGCGCTCGAATTCGCTGGCCTTGACGATCTGGCTGAACTTGGCGTCGGGGTTGTTCAGCAGGTAGCCGAGCAGCCACAGGTCCAGCGGGTGCACCTTGGCGATATAGCCCTGGTCGGGCAGGTCGTAGGAGCCGGGGCCGTAGCTGTAGTAGAGCTTGTCCAGGCGTTCGTCGGTGAGCTTTTCCGTGAGCTTGGCGCCCTTGAGGTGCGAGCGAATGAAACTGTTGAAGCTCTCCTGGCTGGCTTCCGGCAGCAGGTAGCGGTGCACGGCGGCCAGGCGGATCGGCGTCGGGTGCATGCTGTCGAGGAAGGTATCCAGGCGCGCCTGGGTGTCCTTGTTGCGGTACTTCTTCCAGAACCGCAGGAGGAAGGAGGTGCCCTCGCGGTCGGCGAACTTGGCCAGGTATTCCTGGCGCCGCGGGTCGCCGTCATCCTTGAGCAGGTTGGCGCTATTGCTCGGGCCGGCGTAGGTGCTGTAGCGCACCAGGTCGCGCATCAGGCGGATGAAGGGCAGGTTGATGGACTCGCGCAGGGCGTCGCGCAGGGTCGGCATGCGGCCGTTGTCTTCCTTGCGGAAGTTATGAAAGGTGTGCAGCCCGCCGCCGGTGAAAAAACTCTCGCCGGGGCTGGCCGAGTATTTGCGGTCCAGGGCCGCCTCGAGCATTTTCGGCAGGCTGCGGTCGTTGTTCTGGATCAGGTAGTCCACGGCCCAGCGGCTCAGGCGGTCCTGTTCGGCGATCTCGACTTTCTTCAGCACCGCCGGGGTTTCGGCGCCGTACTGCTCATAGAGTTCGGCAATGATCTGCAGGTAGGTGGTCAGGACCCGCAGCTTGGCGGTGGAGCCCAGCTCCAGCTTGCTGCCTTCGTTGATGTCGAAGGGCTGGTCGGTGCTGTCGGTCTGGACCCGTACCCGCGATCCGTCGGGCGTCAGTTCGAGCAGGGTGAAGCTGTAGCGCACCTGGGTGGTGCTGGTCGGGGTCAGCAGGCGTTCGCCGAGCAGGCCGATCTCGGCGGCGAACACCGGATCGGCCAGGTGCTTGAGGTACTCAGTGGCCTGGCGCTGCAGGTCGCTTTGCAGGGTACTGGTGGCGGACAGGTCGAGGCGGTCGAGGTCGTACAGCGGCCGGTTGAGCAGGCCGGCCAGGCGGCTGCGGGCGACGCTGATGCCCTTGTTGGTTTCGATCGGCTGGATCGTCGGTTGCTGCACCCAGTCGCGGAAGGTGGCCTTGCTGGCCAGGGCGGCGGCCGACAGCGGCGGGTCGATCACCCCGCTCTGGGTCAGCACACGGATATGGCTGTCGGTGAGTTCGACCAGTTCCTGGCGACCTTTGGACAGGTAATGCGAAGGCCGGCGCTGGGCGATCATCAACGACAGCACCTGGCGCAGGGCCAGGCCGCGTTGCGCCAGACTCTGTGGATCGCTGGCGGTGCTCGCCAGCTGTTCGTTGACCTGGGCGAAGTCGGCGCCGTACCAGACCCGCAGCCCTTCGGCCATGCCATGCACTTCACCGTGGCCGGGCACCGCCGACAGCGGCACGCTGTTGAGGTAGTCGCGGATGATGCGCCGCCGGGCCTCGAGGGTCTGCTGGCCGCCCTGGTAGGCGCGCACGCTGGCGGAAATCATCTGCCGGATCTTTTCCGCACCGGACACGGTCAGGCCGTCCGGCGAGTGCCGGTACTTTTCCAGTTGGGTCGCCAGGGTACTGCCGCCCGCCGTCTGCCCGGGCAGGTGCAGGAGCTTGGCCACTTGCGACCAGGCGGCCTTGGCGAAGCGCGGCCAGTCCACCGCCGGGTTGGCCAGGGGCTGGTCGGGGTCGAGCAATTCGCGGTTCTCGATGAACAGCAGGCTGCGCACCATCACCGGCGGGATGGAGGCAAAGTTCGAGTAGAGCTGCTGCGGGTACTTGAATTGATAGAGCGGCGCCGCGCGGCAATCGGTGATCGACAGCCCGGCCTGAATCTTCTCGGTATAGGGTACGAAGAAGCCGTTCTCGCTGTAGTTCATCAAGGAGGGGGAGAAGCGGGTCTGGGCCTCCACCACGTAACCGCGCTTGAGCAGGCGCGCCAGGAAATCATCCAGGGCGCTATAGCCCAGGCGTTTGTCGAAGGGGCCGGCGCCGGGGTAGACGATGGCATCGCTGGGCCCGGGCGCCATGGAATAGTTCAGGTCCGCGGCGAACCTGCTGAGCTCGCGCGCCTGCAGTTTCGAGGTGCGCATTTCCTTGGACGCGGCAAAGCCCAGGGCGACCAGCGCCATTAGCAACAATAGCCAGAACAGCCGCCACCAAAGCCGGCTTGAATGGGATTTCTCAGGGATAGGCGCTTCTTCCACTCGATCAGTTGGCACTACTTTTTTACTCGAATCGGTCTGCCTTAAAGCACCCATAGTCGACTGATCCATTCACGCAGATTGATCGGACTTGTCTGAAGCTTAGACGGTGGCGGGCAATGGTGAAAAATTTGTGATCGGCCTGAAAGCATTCACCTCTCTTTGCCGGAACGCGGGTGCTCGCGATAGACCCAAGAACGCTGTGGAATATCGGAAACCCCGCCTCATCCTGGACGACCCATGCGGGCAGGCCCGCATCCGGGGGATTCGACGGGAGCGGGAGAGGGTTGAGATAGAGCCATCACGGCCGGTAAATACGTCCTAGGTAGGGGCATGACGCTGCACCATGGCTGTGCAATACTCGGCGCCGTTCAAAAATGACAAACGGCAAAAAATCCAGGTGATGCCACTTCGCAAAACCCGAAAATACCGAGATTTCTCTCTGAATTTAGCTGTTTATAGAGTGAAAAAGCCTGCCGTCAGCTTTTTATACTGCACGCCCCACTGATCTTGCAGGATTTGTCCTACAAGACGTGTCGGCCCACAAGGTCGATCCGATCTGGCGGGTACGGGTTATCCGTCCGTGCCTTACAGACTCGGTGGCTCATATCCAATAACAAGATGAGGTTGTACCCCATGCCAGTTGGCAACCACCTGCCCCAAGGCGAGACCGCTCAAGGCGGCCCGCTGAAACGCGAACTCGGCGAACGGCATATTCGCTTGATGGCGCTTGGCGCCTGTATCGGTGTCGGCTTGTTCCTCGGTTCGGCCAAGGCCATCGAAATGGCCGGCCCGGCCATCATGCTGTCCTACATCCTCGGCGGCCTGGCGATTCTGGTGATCATGCGCGCCCTCGGCGAGATGGCCGTGCATAACCCGGTCGCGGGCTCCTTCAGCCGTTACGCGCAAGACTACCTGGGCCCGCTGGCGGGCTTCCTCACTGGCTGGAACTACTGGTTCCTGTGGCTGGTGACCTGCGTCGCGGAAATCACCGCGGTGGCGGTGTACATGGGCATCTGGTTCCCCGACGTGCCGCGCTGGATCTGGGCCCTGGCGGCCCTGGTGAGCATGGGGTCGATCAACCTGATCGCGGTCAAGGCCTTCGGTGAGTTCGAGTTCTGGTTCGCCCTGATCAAGATCGTCACCATCATCGCCATGGTCATCGGCGGCGTCGGCATCATCGCCTTCGGTTTCGGCAATGACGGCGTGGCGCTGGGTATCTCTAACCTGTGGACCCATGGCGGTTTCATGCCCAACGGCATGACCGGCGTGCTGATGTCCCTGCAAATGGTGATGTTCGCCTACCTGGGCGTAGAGATGATCGGCCTCACCGCCGGCGAAGCGAAGAACCCGCAGAAGACCATTCCCAACGCCATCGGCTCGGTATTCTGGCGCATCCTGCTGTTCTATGTGGGCGCGCTGTTCGTGATCCTGTCGATCTACCCCTGGAACGAAATCGGCACCCAGGGCAGCCCGTTCGTGATGACCTTCGAGCGCCTGGGCATCAAGACCGCCGCCGGCATCATCAACTTCGTGGTGATCACCGCCGCGCTGTCGTCCTGCAACGGCGGCATCTTCAGCACCGGGCGCATGCTCTACAGCCTGGCGCAGAACGGCCAGGCCCCGGCCGGTTTCGCCAAGACCTCGAACAACGGCGTACCGCGTCGCGCGCTGCTGCTGTCGATCTTCGCCTTGCTGCTGGGTGTGCTGCTGAACTACCTGGTACCGGAGAAAGTGTTCGTCTGGGTGACGTCCATCGCCACCTTCGGCGCGATCTGGACCTGGGTGATGATCCTCCTGGCCCAGCTCAAGTTCCGCAAAGGCCTGAGCGCCTCGGAACGTGCCGGCCTGAAATACCGCATGTGGCTGTACCCGGTCAGTTCCTACCTGGCCCTGGCGTTCCTGGTGCTGGTGGTGGGGCTGATGGCCTACTTCCCGGACACCCGCGTGGCGCTGTATGTGGGCCCGGCGTTCCTGGTGCTGCTGACGGTGCTGTTCTACCTGTTCAAGCTGCAACCGAACAATGCCCAGCAGGGTGCGGTGCGTTCGGTGTCGTAACCCCAGCAGGCGATAAAACAAAAAGCCCCGGTCAGTGACCGGGGCTTTTTTATGCGGGCGATGTTGCCGCGGTTCCAGGTTTTAGTGTTGCAACCACCCGTTCACCGCAGCTCGATCGCCGTGCGCGGTCAGCTCCCCAACAGCCCTGTGGTGTCCGCGTCGAACGCCGCTTTCGCTTGCTGGGCGGCGGGCGCCAGCAGGGCCAGCAACGCGGCCTCGCTGTACAGCTTGGTGCTCGCCAGGCGCTTGGGCGTCGGCTCGATCGGGATCAGCACGTCTTCATCGCTGGCGTGCAGCCAGATCGCCGCCACATGCAGTGCCGAGACGAACAACACACGCAGTTCAAAAGTCCGGCCTTTGAGGTGCGGCGCCTTTTCCGCCAGGTTCAGCGCATTGACCGTGGCCGACGCCAGGGCGCCGTGGTTCAGGGACGAGAACTCGACCTGGCCACCGACTTCCGCCAGTTGGGCGTCGGCAATCGATACCCCGTCGCTGAACACCAGGTAATGCCAGTCCCCCAGCGTGGCCTGTTGCAGGCCTTTGCCTTGGGCCAGGTCTTCCAGGCTCAGCGAGTAGCCGCGGTAGGGCTCGGACAGGCTCACTTTGCTGGCCGTGGCCTGGGCGAACTGGCGGTTGACGCCGAAGCCTTTGCTCTGCAGGGCGGCCTGGAGAGCCGGGCGCAGTACCTGAGCGCCGTTGGCGGGTGCCTTGGGATAAGTCAGTTGCATGCTGCCCTCCTTAGTTTTTCCGGGTGAAGTAAGTGTGGGTCCAGTTGCCGCCGCCGTTGTACGAGCGGGGGAAGGTGTTCAGGGCACGGGTCGAATAACCGTAGATGGAGTCCGCAATCAGCAGGTAGCTGCCGTTGGTGCCATAGATCGCCAGAAAGTGCGCGCCGCCGCCAAACCAGGCACAGCGCAGGCCAACGGGGCGCCCCATGTTGATCTGGTTGTCGATGGCCGACAGTTGGGTCGAGCCCTGGCTCATGCCACCAAAGCTGCGGGTGGTTTGCAGGGCCGAGTCCAGGTAGCCGTACACGTTGCATGGCCCCGGCTGGTTGCAGCAGGAATTGCGGCCCAGTTCCGCGTTGGCGACCCCGCATTGGGTCCAGGAACCGGTGCGGTAATAGTTGCCGACCGAGGCCGAGAGCGCGGCCCAGCACCAGTTGGTCTGGGTTTGCTGCTGAATGCTGAAGTTGAGGCTGGCGGCCAGGGCGGCGTGTTCCGCGCTGTCGTCGACTTCGCTCAGTCCGGCGTCGAGCAGGGTGCCGACCAGGCACTGTGGCAGTGCCTCGGCAGGACCTGTGCGGGTGAATGGTGTGTCTTCAAGGGTTAACATTTTCATCCTCCATGAGTGAAAACAAGCGTCCAGCTTGTGTCGTTGTTGCATGTTGCGATGAAGCGTCTTTCGAAACCGCGGACCGGCTTGAAAGGTTCGCCATCCTCGATGGCCTGCTCCGGTCGGGTTCAGAAGTAACCTTAGTCGGGTTATGCATTTGTGCAAATTAAACTATGCATTTGTGCAATTAATTGGCGGCAAGCCATCTGATAGGGGGGCCAGGAGGAGGGCTTGCACGACAACGGCCTATGCGGGCCGGCTTGGATGCCGCACGTCTGAAAGAGTGCGGGATCAGTGATTTCGCCAATCGATGGGCACAAAAACCTGCCATACAAGTTGAGCAACGTTCCAACGCGGGAGTGTCACCCATGAGACTCTTATGGAAGGGAATCTCCAGATACACGGTGATCGGCATCGCCAACACCCTCATCCACTGGCTGGTGTTCTTCTTGCTGAGCTTGGTGGTGGGACTCAGCCAGGCGCTCAGCAATCTGGTGGCCTTTTGCGTCGCGGCGTCGTTTTCTTTCTATATGAATGCGCGTTTCACCTTCGCCGCCAAGGTGTCGGTCGGCGGCTATCTGCTGTTTCTGGGCGGCATGGGCGCGCTGAGCCTGGGCGTCGGGCATGCCGGGGATCTGTGGCGGCTGCCCGGATTGCTGACAGTGCTGGTGTTTTCCGCCCTGAGCCTGGTGGCGGGGTTTCTGTTCGCCAAGTACCTGGTGTTTCGCGAGTGTGAGCCATGAAGATCTCGCTGATCGTTCCGGTCTTCAATGAAGAGCAGGCCATCGGCCTGTTTTACCAGGCGGTGCGTCGCGAGTTGCGCTTCGAGCAGGGCGAAGTCGAGATCGTGTTTATCAACGACGGCAGTTCCGACCGCACGGCCGAGGAGGTCAAGGCCCTGGCGCAAATGGACGAGCAGGTGCTGCTGATCAACTTCTCGCGCAATTTCGGCAAGGAGCCGGCGCTGTTCGCCGGGCTGGAGCACGCCACTGGCGATGCGGTGATTCCCATGGACGTCGACCTGCAGGACCCGATCAGCGTCATCCCGCGGCTGATCGAGGAATGGCAGAAGGGCGCCGATGTGGTCCTCGCCAAACGCCGCGGGCGCGCCGCCGACAGTTACCTGAGGCGCTGCAGCGCGGCGCTGTTCTACCACCTGCTGAACCGTATCGCCTACACCCGGATCGAGGAAAACGTCGGTGACTTCCGGCTCATGGATCGCAAGGTGGTCGATGTGATTCGCACCCTGCCCGAGCATCAGCTGTTCATGAAGGGGGTGCTGTCGTGGGCGGGCTTCACCACGGTGGTGGTGGAGTACGAGCGCGCCGGGCGGGTGGCGGGCAACAGCAAGTTCAATGGCTGGAAGCTGTGGAACCTGGCGCTGGAAGGCATCACCTCGTTCAGCACCGTACCGTTGCGGTTGTGGACCTACGTCGGTGGCGGTATCTCGATTTTCGCCGTGCTCTACGCGGTGTACATGGTCCTGGACAAGATATTCTTCGGCAACAGCGTGCCCGGCTACCCTTCGTTGATGACCGCCATTCTGTTTCTCGGCGGCGTGCAGTTGATCGGCATCGGTATCCTCGGCGAGTACGTCGGCCGTATCTATATCGAAGCCAAGCATCGGCCGCGTTATGTGATCAAGGACGTCATCGGCGGCAAAGACCGCCTGGGGCTCTAGCATGGGCAGAATGGGCAGCTTGTTCAGTGGGGAGCTCGGGCGCCGCCAGGTCTGGCTGTTTTTTCTGTTCGCCACCTTGTTGTATGTGTTGCCGCTGATCCTCGCGGACTTTCCCTATATCGATGACAACTGGCGTTCGCTGTCGGCCGGCACTGCCTGGACGGAGCAGGGGCGACTGTTTGCCGAGCTGTTCTACAACGTCCTGACCTTCAGCGGCGCTGCGCCGAACATCTTTCCCTTGCCGCTGTTGATCGCCACGGTCGCCATGGCCGCGGCACTGACCAGCCTGACTTTCCATTACTACCCGCAACCGACGGCGGCTTGCTGCCTGGTGCTGTTACCGCTCTGGTACAACCCCTTCTTTCTGCAGAACCTGTCCTATCAATACGACGGCCCGGCCATGGCCTTGAGCCTGGTGGCGGTGATCTACGCCATCACCTATCGCAACCCGTACCGCGTGCTGCAGTGGCTGGTGCCGGCCTTGCTGGTCGCGTTGGCCATCGGGCTGTATCAGATCAGCATCAATGTGTTCCTGGGCCTGTGCTGCCTGGAGGTGATCCGCGGCGCCAATGACAAGGCCACCTGGCCGCGCTGGTGGGAAATGATCGGCTGGAAGATCGCCCAGGCAGCCCTGGGCTGGATGATCTATTGCATCACCGCCTACCCCTTCATGGAGCAGACCCGCACCTTGCTGCTGAACTGGTCGGCGCAGCCCTTGCTGCAACTGCAGGTCAACATCGGCCGGGTGCTGGAAAAAGTCGTGCTGCTGTTTCACGGCGGGTTCGCCTGGGTGTTCGCCGTGCTGGCGTTGTGCGCCCTTGCCGGTTGCGTACGGCTGGGGATGAACCTGTTCAAGCGGCCGGACAGCGGCCTGAAAAAAGTCGTGATGGCCCTGGTCTGCCTGCTGACATTGCCGCTGGTGATCTTGCTGGTGTCGGGGATCGCGCTGTTTTTCCGCGACTTCAATGAAGGCGCCCGGACCTTGATGGGCTTCGCGATGCTGTTGGTGCTGCTGTTCTATCTGAGCCATTTGGCGTTGGCGAGGCTCCATGAGCGCTTGCCGCTGCTGCTGATGGTGCCGTTGCTGGCGATGCTGTCGTTGTCGTTCGCCTATGGCCGGGTGCTGACGATGCAGAAAACCCTGGTGGCCAGCGCACTGTCGAGCCTTGAACGCGACATCACCAGCCACCAGCAGTTGCGCGAGGCCAAGCGTATTTACATGTCGGTGACCTATTCCGATCACTGGCTGCTGGCGGCCTCAGGCTCGTTCAAGCAGATGCCGGTGCTGCACTACCTGCTGAATATCGACTTCTTCATGCTGGCCGAGAACCTGCCCAAGGTGGGCATTACCAACGTGGTCGCGGAAAGGGGACGGCGCAATGCGACCCTGGTCGGTTACCAGGGCTATCCACCGCTGGTGGACAGCCGTTACTACCGGATCTACCTGTTGGGCGATTACGGTTTTATCGTCATGAAGGAGCCGGCGCCGATCAAGACGCTGCACTGGTGAGGGCCGGCGGTCCGGCTAGACATCGATGATCACCAGGGTGCCGTGGCTGCCGGGCAACACTGCATGCACCAGGCCGGCTTCGACCAGGTACATCTGGCCCGCGTTCACCCTCACCTCCCTGCCGGCAATGCCCAGGCGCAGGCAGCCATGGGTCACCAGCAGGGCTTCGTTGTAGTCGTGGCTTTCTTCGGCGTGGGCCTGTTGGTCCATGCGCAGCACCTTGATGCGCGCCGGCCCGACCTGGCCCACTACGGAGGACTTCCAGCTGGCGGGCAACTGGCTGGACAGCGAATCGAATGACAGCAATGGCATGTGGAACTCCCAAAAGTCAGGGGTGCTGCGGTCTGCTTTCGGTGGTCCGGTCAAGCATCGTGGGGGCGTTTCTTCAGAACTCGTCCATCAGCAGCACACGGCATTCCTTGGCCTGGAAGGCATTGATCTGCGGCACCAGGCGGGTGAAGTGCTCGGTCTGGCAATGGGCCTTGAGCGCTGCGCGGTCTGGCCATTGCTCGATAAAGATGAAGTGCCCCGGGTCTTGCTGGTCGACGAACAGGTCGTAGGCGATGCAGTCCGGTTCCTGGCGGGTTTTCTCCACCAGTTCGGCGTACCAGGGGCGCACGGTGTCGAGGTGTTCGGGTTTGATGAAGTCTTCGGCGATGACTTTGAGCACGGATTTGCGTCCTTTGCCTATCGATGAATAACGCCCCCACCGCAAGGGCGGGGCGTCGGGTGTGGCTGGTCAGGCCGCGGCTTCGTTGTTCGGCTCGAAGCTGTCGGCGCGCGCCAGTTGCCACATGCGCGAATAGAACTCGCCCGTGACCGCGCCGGTGAGCAGTTCGCCGGGCTTGAGGAACACATGCAGCTGCGAGAACAGCTTGATCTCGGTGGCCGACATGCGTCGCACCAGGTGCCTGGCTTCCAGTTGCGACGGGTGTTGCAGGCCAGCGGCGGCAAGCATTTCCGCCAGGGCCTTGAGGGTGTTGCGGTGGAAACTGAACACCCGTTGCGCCTTGTCCGGCACCACCAGCGCCCGCTGGCGCAGGTTGTCCTGGGTGGCGACGCCAGTCGGGCATTTGTTGGTGTGGCAGCTTTGCGACTGGATGCAGCCGATGGCGAACATGAAGCCGCGCGCCGAGTTGGCCCAGTCGGCGCCGATGGCCAGCACGCTGGCGATGTCGAAGGCGCTGACGATCTTGCCGCTGGCGCCGAGCTTGATCTTGTCGCGCAGGTTCAGGCCCACCAGGGTGTTGTGCACGAACAGCAGGCCTTCGCGCATCGGCGCGCCGATGTGGTCGGTGAACTCCACCGGTGCCGCGCCGGTGCCGCCTTCCTTGCCGTCGACCACGATGAAGTCGGGGAGGATGCCGGTTTCCAGCATGGCCTTGGCGATGCCCATGAACTCCCACGGATGGCCGAGGCAGAACTTGAAGCCAACGGGCTTACCGCCGGACAGCTCACGCAACTGCTGGATGAAATGCATCATTTCGATCGGCGTGGAAAAGGCGCTGTGGCTCGATGGCGAGATGCAGTCCTCGCCCATGCGCACGCCGCGGGTATCGGCGATTTCCTGGGTCACCTTGTGCTTGGGCAGAATGCCGCCGTGGCCGGGCTTGGCGCCCTGGCTCATCTTGATTTCGATCATCCGCACCTGCGGATTCTGCGCCTGCTGGGCAAAACGCTCCGGGTCGAAATGGCCGTCGCTGGTACGGCAACCGAAGTAGCCGCTGCCCAGCTCCCAGGTCAGGTCGCCACCGTTTTCCCGATGGTAGGGGCTGATGCTGCCTTCGCCGGTGTCATGGGCGAAGTTGCCGAGCTTGGCGCCCTGGTTGAGGGCGCGGATGGCGTTGGCGCTGAGGGAGCCGAAGCTCATGGCCGAGATGTTGAACACCGAGGCCGAGTAGGGTTGCTTGCACTGCGGGCCGCCGACCGTGACGCGGAAGCTGCTCGGGTCGCTCAGGGGCGCCGGGCGCATGGAGTGGCCGATGAATTCGAAGCCCGACTGGTAGACGTCGATCAGGGTGCCGAACGGCTTGTCGGCGCTTTCGTTCTTGGCCCGGGAATAGACCAGCGAACGCTGGGCCCGGGAGAAGGGCAGGGCCTCGCTGTCGGACTCCAGCAGGTACTGGCGGATTTCCGGGCGGATGCCTTCCACCAGGTAGCGGATATTGCCCAGGATCGGGTAGTTGCGGCGCACCGCGTGGGGGCTTTGCAGCAGGTCGAAAATGCCCAGCAGGCTGAGCAGGGCGGTTACCAGGGTGATTGGCCAGAGCCAGTCATGTTCGAGAAAGGGCAAGCTGGCGAGGGTGAAAATCACGCAGGCAGCAAAGAAGGCGTAGCGGCTCAGGAGGGACAGGCTCATACGGTTTCCTTGGTTCGGACTCTATAGATTTCGTTTTTGGGTACTCATTCTTCTTGTGTGGCCAACGATCTTGTTGTTGTAGAGAACGGCCGTGGCGCATCGGCTGTGCGCTTATGACCGCTTCAGGCATCAGGCATTCTGCGCCTGGAGAAAAATCGAAAACAGCTCGGACTGGGACTTGATGCCCAGCTTGCCGTAGATGTGTTTCTTATGGACTTTCACGGTTTCGGCAGAGATTTGCAGCTTACGAGCGATCTCCTTGCTGGAGCAACCGCTGAGCATCAGGTGCCCGACCTCCAGCTCGCGGGCGGTCAATTGCGTGCCCTTGAGCCGTTGCAGCGAATCTTCCAGGCGGCTGCGCCAGTTGCCGCTCGGGTTCGGCGTGCCGGCGCCCGGCTGTTCCAGCGGTTCATGGGCCAGGCGCTGGCGCAGCAGGCTGACCACCCAGGGCTGGATCAATGACAGCAGGGCGAGTTGCGACGGGGTGAAACGCTGCCGGGCACCCAAGGACAGGCACAGGGTGCGTTCGCCGTCGAGCTGGCAATTGAAGTGGACCTCGTCGGCCACCAGGTTCAGGCGAAAGTAGCGCTGGTAGTACTCGGTGCGCTCGAAGTCCTCGGGCGCCACTTCGGCCAGGTGATAGAGGCCGGTCCGCGGCTGTTCGCGGCTGGCGAGGTAGAAGGGGTCGAGCAGGTACAGGCCCTTGAGGTAGTCCTGGAACAGCTGGTCGGGGCTGCCGTCCGCCCCCGGGCATTCGGCGAACACCCGCGGCGCCTGTTCATTGCTGAAAAGCAGCGCGACCCAGCTGTCGAAGCCCAGGTACTGCTCCAGCTGGCGCACCAGCAGGGTCCAGAAGTTCGGCCGGTCGAGGGCGTCGATCAGTTGGCCGACGCTGCGGTGCCAGGCGATGTCTTCCAGCGAGAGGGTCATGGATTCTGCCTTTTTCGGAGTGCCCCGACGCCCGATCAGCGGCCGGTTGCTGTTGCGCATACTGGCGCCGGGACCCGCCGTGGGCAAGCGTGAACGCCTGGAGCCAGGCGTTGCCGAGGGGCGATAGACGATTGGTAGCTTTCCTTATTGCAACTGGTTCTCGTTTCTGTGAGTGAATAATGTTACTGTATAACGTATTGCAGCCTTAGCTATCCCCTGGAGACTCCCATGAAAGCCAATATCCATCCCGCCTACCGCACCGTGCTGTTCCACGACACCGCCGCGGATGTGTACTTCCTGATCGGTTCCACCGTGGACACCGACCGCACCCAGCGCCACAGCGATGGCAACACTTACCCCTATGTTGCCCTGGACGTTTCCAGCGCCTCGCACCCGGTCTACACCGGCCAGCAGCGCAAGACCCAGTCCGAAGGCCGGATCGCCGGCTTCAACAAGCGCTTCGCTTCTTTCGGTTCGTCCGGCAAGACCGGCAACGCTTGAGGGCCCCAGCCCTTGCCGCGCACCTGCTCGTTCCTGCATCCCTGTGGGAGCGAGCTGCATCCTCTCGTCCAATCCCTTCTCTATTTCAGCCAGTCCATGGAAGGCCTGGGCGGCACCCGCTTTGTCCCGCTGCCCGAGGCGCCGAGTGTATGGAAAAAACAGCGCCCGACTGTGTCGTGACGACGCCTCGCTAGTCATGGGATCCTTGCCGCCTCGCGTAATCGATCCAGGTTTTTCATGACTCTTTCAAGTGCCACATCCCCCCTTATCCATATCGCCGCGGCCCTGCTGATCGGCCCCGACGGCCGTACCCTGCTGGTGCGCAAGCGCGGCACCCAGGCCTTCATGCAGCCGGGCGGCAAGATCGAGCCGAGCGAGTTGCCGGCCCAGGCCCTGGCTCGTGAACTGGAAGAGGAACTCGGGCTGCGTATCGACCCGGCCGACGCTCGTTACCTGGGACGTTTTTCCGCCCCGGCGGCCAACGAGCCGGGTTTTGTGGTCGAGGCCGAATTGTTCCGCCTCGATCTGGACACCGACGAGGTACAGCCCGCGGCGGAAATCGAGGAGGTCCGCTGGATCGATCCGGAGGTTGCCGACGAGCTCACCCTGGCCCCATTGACACGCGACCTGATCTTGCCGTTTTATCGCGCCTCGCAACTGGCCTCGGCCTGATTTTTCAAGGACAAAGGATTGCCCATCATGATTCCCCTTCACGACATGTTGATCTTCATCGCCGCAGCGCTGCTGATGGTGCTGACCCCCGGCCCCAACATGATCTACCTGATTTCCCGTTCGATCTGCCAGGGGCGCCGGGCAGGCGTGACCTCGCTGGTCGGCGTGGTGGCCGGTTTCTTCGTTCACCTGTTCGCCGCGGCGATCGGCCTGACCGCGGTCTTCATGGCGGTGCCGGTGGCCTATGAAGTGCTCAAGTGGGTCGGCGCCCTGTACCTGATGTGGCTGGCCTGGCAGGCCCTGAAGCCGGGCGCGCGTTCGCCGTTCGAGGCGCAGCAGCTGCCGCCGGACTCGTCGCGCAAGCTGATCCTGATGGGCTTTCTCACCAGCGCCCTGAACCCGAAGATCGCGGTGTTCTACCTCTCGGTCTTTCCCCAGTTCATCAGCCCGGAACACGGTTCGGTGTTCATCCAGAGCATCATCCTCGGCCTGACTCAGATCAGCGTGAGCTTCAGCGTCAACCTGCTGATCGCCCTGTTCGCTTCGGGAATCGCCGCCTGGTTCGTGCACAACCCGCTGTGGCTGGCGACCCAACGTTATTTCATGGGTTTCGTGCTGGCCGGGCTGGCGGTGCGTCTGCTGCTGGAACAACGCCAGACGGCTTGATCCTTTCATTCACCCGCGAGCCCAGGGGCCTCGACCAACCATGTCCATCCAGCGCCTCGATGCCCGTCACGCCGCCGCCTACCGCGCGCTGATGCTCGAAGCCTACGAGCGTCATCCGCAGGCCTTTACTTCCAGCGTCGCCGAACGGGCGGCGATGCCCCTGAGTTGGTGGGAGTCGCGGCTGAGCAGCCCGCTGGATCTGTTGCTGGGGGCTTTCGAGGGTGGCGAACTGGTGGGCATCGTCGGGCTGGCGTTCGAGGTCCGGGAAAAAGCCCGGCACAAGGCCACGCTGTTCGGCCTGTATGTGGCGCAGCCTTATCGCCACGGCGGCCTGGGCTACCGGCTGGTCCAGGCGTTGCTGCAGGAGGCGCGCCAACGCCCCGGGGTGCGGCTGGTGCAACTGACGGTCACCGCTGGCAACGAAGCCGCCCTGGTGCTGTACCAGCGCTGCGGTTTTGTCCAGTTCGGTCTGGAGCCGCTGGCGGTGCGGGTGGGCGTCGAGTATTTCGACAAGCTTCACCTGTGGCGTGAAGTCATCTCCCCCCTCTGACGATCCCCGCTCCTACAGGCCGACGCCGCTTTTCAACGTACCGCGCTGACCCCGTCCAGGGTCGAGAACGAGGTGTCCTTGGCGGTCAGCAGGAAGTCGCGCATATAGGGCGCATCCAGCATGTCGGCGCGGATCGCCGCGTACAGCGTGGCGAACAGGCCTTTTTCCCCCAGGCGCTTGGCCTTCACATAACCCCGTGAGCTGTATTCATGCAGCGCCCAGTGGGGCATGCCGCACACGCCACGGCCGCTGGCCACCAGCTGCATCATCATCACGGTCAGCTCCGAGGTGCGGACCTGGGCCGGCTCGATGTCGGCCGGTTCCAGGAAGCGGGTGAAGATATCCAGGCGGTCGCGCTCCACCGGGTAGGTGATCAGGGTTTCGCTGAGCAGGTCTTCCGGAACTATGTAGGGCTTGCTGGCCAAGCGATGCTGGTTGGCCACCGCGAGCATGGCTTCGTAGGTGAACAGCGGCACGTAGGTGATGCCCGCCAGTTCCACCGGGTCGGAGGTCACCACCAGGTCCAGGTCGCCACGGGCCAGCGCCGGCAGCGGGGCGAAGGAGAAACCCGAGGCCAGGTCCAGTTCGACTTCCGGCCAGGCATCGCGGAACTGGTCGATGGTCGGCATCAGCCACTGGAAGCAGCTGTGGCATTCGATGGCCATGTGCAGGCGCCCGGCGGTACCGCCGGCCAGGCGGGAAATATCCCGTTCGGCGGCGCGCAGCAACGGCAGGGTGGCGTCCGCCAGTTGCAGCAGGCGCAGGCCAGCGCTGGTGAAGCGCACCGGCTTGGTCTTGCGCACGAACAGCGGCATGCCCATGCGCTCTTCCAGTTCCTTGAACTGGTGGGACAGGGCGGACTGGGTCAGGTGCAGGCGTTCGGCGGCTTCGACCAGGCTGTCGGCTTCGCGCAGGGCGTGCAGGGTCTTCAGGTGACGGATTTCGAGCACCAGGGTCTCCATGAATGAATTTTGTGATCAACACGAAAAGGTTGAGTTTGTCTCATGTTGGCTTGGCTGTCGACAATAGCGCCATCTTTTACAGGGAGGAACCCACTCATGGCCTTGGCCCACACCCTTGGTTTTCCGCGCATCGGCGCCGACCGCGAACTGAAAAAAGCCCTCGAATCCTACTGGAAGGGCGACCTCGACCGGCAGGCGCTGCAAGACGTCGGACGCCAGCTGCGGGCCAGGCACTGGCAGCTGCAAAAGGACGCCGGCATCGACCTGCTGCCGGTGGGCGACTTCGCCTGGTACGACCAGGTGCTGACTCACTCGCTGACCTTCGGCGTGGTTCCCGAGCGCTTCGACAGCAGCAAGGACGCCCAGGGCCAGCCGACCCTCGACACCCTGTTCGCCATGGCCCGTGGTGCTTCGACTGGCTGCTGTGGCAGCGATCACGCCAAGACCCAGTACGCCCAGGAACTGACCAAGTGGTTCGACACCAACTACCACTACCTGGTCCCAGAATTCAGCGCCGACCAGTCATTCAAGCTGAGCTGGGAGCAACTGTTCGACGAGGTCGACGAAGCCCACGCCCTGGGCCACCGGGTCAAGCCGGTGATCATCGGTCCTTTGACCTACCTGTGGCTGGGCAAGGCCAAGGGCAACGACTTCAACAAGCTCGAGCTGCTGGAGCGCCTGCTGCCGGTCTACGGCGAAATCCTCAACCGCCTCAAGGCCCAGGGCGTGGAGTGGGTGCAGATCGACGAACCGATCCTGACCCTCGACCTGCCGCAGGAATGGAAGGGCGCCTTCGAGCGGGCCTACCACATCCTCCAGTACTCGCCGCTGAAAAAACTGGTGGCCACCTACTTCAGCGGCCTGCAGGACAACCTCGGGCTGGCCGTCGGCCTGCCGGTGGACGGCCTGCACATCGACGCCGTGCGGGCGCCGGAGCAACTGACCCAGGTGCTCGACCGCCTGCCGACCTACAAGATTCTTTCCGTGGGCCTGGTCAACGGTCGCAACGTCTGGCGTTGCGAGCTGGAGCAGGCACTGCAGCAGCTGCAAGCGGCGCAGGAGCGTTTTGGCGACAACCTGTGGGTCAGCAGTTCCTGCTCCCTGCTGCACAGCCCGGTGGACCTGTCCCGGGAAGATCAGCTGGATGCCGAGCTGAAAAGCTGGCTGGCCTTCGCCGTGCAGAAATGCGGCGAGATCTCGGTGCTGCGTGACGCCCTGAACCATCCCCAGGCCCCGGCGGTGCAAGCGGCCCTGGCCGAAAGCCGCCAGGTGCAGGCCAGCCGCGCGCAGTCGCCGCGGATCCACAAGGCCGAGGTCCAGGCGCGGCTCAAGGCGGTCAGCGCCGCCGACAGCCAGCGCCATTCGCCCTTTACCCAACGCATCGCCCAGCAGCACGCCCGCTTGAAGCTGCCGGTGTTCCCGACCACCACCATCGGTTCGTTCCCGCAGACTGCCTCGATCCGCCTGGCCCGTCAGGCGTTCAAGCAGGGCAAGCTGTCGAACAACGACTACACCGACGCCATGCGCTGCGAAATCCGCCACGCGGTGCAGGTCCAGGAGCGCCTGGGGCTGGACGTGCTGGTGCATGGCGAAGCCGAGCGCAACGACATGGTCGAGTACTTCGCCGAGCAACTGGACGGCTACCTGTTCACCCGTTTCGGCTGGGTCCAGAGCTACGGTTCGCGCTGCGTGAAACCGGCGGTGATCTACGGCGACCTGAGCCGCCCGCACCCTATGACGGTGGACTGGATCAGCTACGCCCAGAGCCTGACCGACAAGGTGATGAAGGGCATGCTCACCGGGCCTGTGACCATGCTGATGTGGTCCTTCCCCCGCGAGGATGTGTCCCGCGAGGTGCAGGCCCGGCAACTGGCCCTGGCCCTGCGCGATGAGGTGGTGGACCTGGAGCGGGCCGGGATCAAGATCGTGCAGATCGACGAAGCGGCGTTCCGCGAAGGCCTGCCGCTGCGCCGGGCGGATTGGCAGCCGTACTTGGACTGGGCGGTGGAAGCCTTCCGCCTGACCGCCTCGGGGGTGCGCGACGAAACCCAGATCCACACCCACATGTGCTACAGCGAGTTCAACGACGTGATCCAGGCCATTGCGGCGATGGATGCCGACGTGATCACCATCGAGACGTCGCGTTCGGACATGGAGCTGCTGGAGGCTTTCGAGGCCTTCGACTACCCGAACGACATCGGCCCGGGGGTGTATGACATCCATTCGCCGCGGGTGCCGGACACCGCCGAGATGGTCAAGCTGATGAGCAAGGCGGTCCGGCGCATCCCCGCCGAGCGCCTGTGGGTCAACCCGGACTGCGGCCTGAAGACCCGCGCCTGGCCGGAAACCGAAGCCGCCCTGGTCAACATGGTCGCCGCCGCCCGCCAGTTGCGTAACCAGCAGGCCTGATCCCAGCCAACGCCAATCCCTGTAGGAGCGCAGCTTGCGCGCGATGAGTCCACAGGCGCCGCGCTGCTTCAGGAGCACCGCGTCATCGTTCACGACCATCGCGAGCAAGCTGCGCTCCTACAGTGGGCCGGGGCACGATGCTGCGGGCTTTTGTAGCCGCTGCCGCAGGCTGCGATAAGGCCGAAGGCCTTCAGCGGGTTCAAGATCGCTGCGTCCCTTCGGGCCGATCGCTGCCTTCGGCAGCGGCTACAGGTTTTATGACCACTGGGCAATCTTCATCAAACTGTCACGTAACTGTGGCAGCGCGCTCGATCAAAGTTCATCAGACTCGCGCTCTACTGGGCTTCTGCGTTTCGGTGTTTCTTCATGTGGGCAAGATTTTTTTCAACGACTGTTTTCCTGGCCGCGCTGCTGCTCGGCCTGCCGTCTCAGGCGGCGTCTCGCTGCGATGTCAACGTACCGACCCAAAGGGTCGAACTGGAGCAGGTGAGCCTGGCCTACCAGAGCATCGGCCGTGCCTCCGATCCGGCCCTGTTGCTGGTGATGGGCCTGGGCGGGCAGTTGATCCACTGGCCGGACGAGGTGGTCGTTGCCCTGTGCCAGCAGGGGTTCCGGGTGATCCGTTACGACAACCGCGACGTCGGCCTGTCCACCTGGCGCCAGGCGCCGGCCAGCGCCAACCTGACGTTCGAGGTGCTGCGCTACAAGCTCGGCCTGCCAGTGGCCGCGCCCTACAGCCTGACCGATATGGCCGACGACGCCCTGGGCCTGATGAATGCTCTGCAGGTCGAGCAGTTCCATGTCCTGGGCGCGAGCATGGGCGGGATGATCGCCCAGCACCTGGCGGCCATGGCGCCGCAACGGGTCGAGAGCCTGACCCTGATCATGACCAGCTCCGGCGCCGAAGGCTTGCCGGCGCCCAACGCGGCGCTGGTGCAACTGTTGTCGCGGCGCGGCGCGCCGAACCGTGAGCTGGCGCTGGAGCAACAGGCCGACCTGCTGGCCGCCCTCGGCAGCCCGCAGGTCACCGACGATCGCCAGGCGCTGCTGCACCAGGCGGCGGTGTCCTATGACCGAGCCTTCAATCCGGAAGGGGTGAAGCGCCAGATCATGGCGATCCTCGCCGAACCGAGCCGGGTGGCCCTGCTCAACCAGCTGCGGGTGCCGACTCTGGTGGTGCATGGCACCGCCGATCCGTTGCTGCCGGTGATGCACGGCGTACACCTGGCCGCGCATATCCAGGGCAGCCAGCTGAAGCTGATCCCGGGCCTGGCCCATCGCTTCCAGGAAGCCTTCAAGGCGCCGTTGCTGGCGGCGGTGCTGCCCTACCTGCAACGCCATCGCGAAGACACCGCGCACTGGGCGCAGATCGATCCGCTGCCCGCGCCGAATCTCCTCTGACTCTGGCTTCCGTAGGAGCCAGGCTTGCCGGCGATGCGGGCAGTGCGCTGTGCCTGAGGTACCGCCATCGCGGGCAAGCTTCGCTCCTACAGGTCCGTGGCGGAGCAGCTGGCTGGAACGGCAGGCCGCAGCTGGGGTGAATAGAAAAATATATCAATGTGCCACTATGGTTTTTGCAATGATGGCCGACACAGGCAGCGTCATTCTTAATTCATAGGGAATTGATTCATGAGTTTTCGTATCTTGCGTACCTGGGGCGTGCTGACGTTGCTGGCCTGCCTGGCACTTACCGGCTGTGCCAACGTGCAGCAACCTATTGCCCTGGACCAGCAGTTCTGGGGGGCCAAGGAGCCGACTATCGGCGTGGCCATCACTGTGTTGCCTGCTCCCGAACTCATGCTGACGGGTAGCCAGGGGTTGCTGGACGTGGCTATCAACAAGGGCGTCAACAGCAAGCTCAGCGACAACGTCAAGACCTGGGAAGTGCGCGACCTCGACACCCTGCCGGATGTGATCGTGGCCAAGTTGCAGGCCAAGGGCTACAAGGCCAAGCGCATCATCGACCAGATCGACCTGAAGAATTACAAAAACACCTCGTTCCGCGAAGGCTACATGACCAAGGACATGACTCCGATGAAAGCCATGTATGGGGTCGATCGCCTGTTGCTGGTGAACGTCTTCGTGACCGGTGCCACCCGTAGCTACTACAGCCTGGTCCCGACCAGCGTGCCGATGGCCCAGGTGGGTGGGCAGGGCATGGTGGTCGATCTGGCCGACAACAAACTGCTGTGGTTCCAGCCGTTCGCCGCAGTGCAGGCGGCCCAGGGCGAGTGGGATGAGCCGAACTACGCCAACCTGTCCAACGCCTTCTACCAGGCCGTTGATAACAGCCGTCAGCAAATGATCACGCCGTTCTCGCAATGAAAGGCTGGTTGACTGTTGTCCTGGCGTTGTCGCTGGCATCAGGTGGCTGTGCGCAGAAAGCACTGCCGCCGGCCGGCTTCAAGGATCAGGGGGCGTTGCCCTATGTGCAGAAGCATGGGCTCAAGCTCGAGGTGCTGCTCAACGAGCAGGACTTCGTCGGCGCCAGCACGGTGATCGATATCAAGGACGCGACCCGCGCCGCGTCTTCCAGCAATACCCTGCTGCAAAGCTCCGGGGCCAGTGCCGGCCTGGCCGGAGTGCTGGTGGCCAGCCTGATCAATACGCAAATGGGCAGTGGCAGTTTGCAGCGCGAGGCCGAACAGGCCGCGCACAACGAGTCACGGCCGATGGCCTCATTGCTCGGTGGACAGCTGTTGCAGACACGCCTGCAACAGCGCTATCAGGAGGCTTCACAAGCCGCCGGCCTGAAGCAGGGCGAAGGGGCAATCACCGCCCGTTTGCTGGTCGAGCCCAAGCTGATGCTGGGGCCGGATCGCGGCAGTTTTGTGCTGATCAATCAGGTTCGGCTCGAGGATATCGCGGGCTCCGCGCTGTACCGCACCCGGATCGAAGTGGTCAGCCAGCCATTCCGTCGCTGCGGTGCGCAGTGCATCGATGACGGCGGCCTGGAACTGGACAAGGTGCTGGCCTTGCTCGACGAGTGTGTCAGTGAGTCGATGCGGGTGCTAGCGGCCGACCTGAGCCAGCCGGCGTCGAGGCCGGCGGCCCAGGAAACCCTGCGTTACGTGCTGGACGGCCAGCGGGTGGTCGAGCGTGGTTACCAGTTGGCGAGTAATGGCAGTTACTCGCGTTACCGTAACCTGCAGGGCGCTGTGAAGTCAGTGCCGGTGGCCTTCGAGGATGCGCTCAGCGAAGAGCAGTTGCAGAAAATCTACGGGCAGTAGAACTCCGCGCTGAGCCCTTAGCGGACGATCTTGTCGACCTGGATCCCGAGCTTCTTCAGGCGGTACCAGAAGCTGCGTTCGGAAATGCCGATCAGCTGCGCGGCGGCCGCCTGCACGCCGTTGCTCTGTTGCAGGGCGGCGAGAATGTAGGCCTTCTCCACTTCGGCCAGGGCCGCGTCCAGGTCGCTGGGCACGCTGAGGCTGTCGCCGGGCAGGGGGCTGGCCCCGGCGTTTACCGGTGCTGAGGTAAACAGATAACCCGGCAGGTCGCTTTCCTCGATCACCGCGCCCGCGGCGACAATGGTCGCGCGTTCGACGCAGTTCTGCAGTTCGCGGATATTGCCTGGCCAGGCATAGTTGGCCATGGCCTGCAGGGCCTGCGGGCTGAAACCGGTGATGCGTTTGCCGGCGGTGGCGCCCAGGGTATGGGCGAAATGCCGGGCCAGGGGCGCGATATCCTCGACCCGCTCGCGCAGGGCGGGCAGGGGGATCGGGAAGACATTGAGGCGGTAATACAGGTCTTCGCGAAACTCCTTGTTGGCCACCGCCTCCAGCAGGTTCTTGTTGGTGGCGGCGATCACCCGCACATCGACCTTGCGCTCGCGCGGGTCGCCCACCGGTTCGATCACCCGCTCCTGCAAGGCGCGCAGGATCTTCGCCTGCAGGGCCAGCGGCATGTCGCCGACCTCATCGAGAAACAGCGTGCCCTTGTCCGCCTGTTGAAAGCGCCCGACCCGGTCGGCCACGGCGCCGGTGAAGGCGCCCTTGCGATGGCCGAACATTTCGCTTTCCAGCAGGCCTTCGGGGATCGCCGCGCAGTTGACCGCGACAAAGGGTTTGTTGGCGCGGTTGCCGTGCTGGTGGATGGCCCGGGCGACCATCTCCTTGCCGGTGCCGCTTTCGCCGGTCAGCAGGATGGTGGCGTTGCTTTCGCGCACCGAGTCCACCGCTTGCAGGACCTGGCGGAAAGTCGGGCTGTCGCCCACCAGGCTGTCGAACTGCCGGTGCTCGTCGAGCTCGGCGCGCATGCGCTGGTTGTCTTTGAGGATGTCGCGAAACTGCAGGGCCTTGCTGACGGTGATGTCCAGCTCGTCGATGTCGAAGGGCTTGGCGATGTAGTCGTAGGCGCCGTTGCGCATCGACTGCACGGCGTTTTTCACCGTGCTGTAGGCGGTCATGACGATCACCGGGATCTGCGGGTAGCGCTGCTTGATCTCGGCCAGCAGCTGCGGGCCGTCCATGCCGGGCATGCGCCAGTCGCTGATCACCAGGTCGATCTCTTCCTGCTCCAGCACCTTGAGCGCATGCAGGCCGTTGCCGGCGGTGAACACCTGGATACCGTCCTGGCTCAGCGCCGAGGACAGCAGGTCGCAGAGTTTGGGCTCGTCGTCGACCACCAGCAGGTTATGCGTCATGGCTGTGCCTTTTGCTCATCTTCATCGTCTTCGTCGTCCTCACCCTTGGCCGGAATGTACAGGCTGAAGGTGGCGCCGGCATCTATTTCGCTGCTGCATTCGATGTGCCCGTCATGGTTTTCCATGATCGAGAACACCTTGGCCAGGCCCAGCCCGGTGCCCGAGGCCTTGGTGGTGACGAAGGGAGTGAAGATGCGTTCGAGCATGTCCGGCTCGATGCCCTGGCCGGTGTCGGTGACCCGCAGGATGGTGTGCTCGGCGTCCTGGGCGATGCCCAGGGTCAGGCGCCCGCCCGCGGGCATGGCGTCGATGGCGTTGAGGATCAGGTTCAGGCAGGCCTGCTTGAGCTGGCGCGCGTCGGCGTAGAGGGTCGCGCCCGGCGCCTGGTCGTCGATCTGCGCGTCGATCTTGTGGCTGGCCAGTTCCGGCTCGCAGAAGCCGATCAGTTCTTCCACCAGCGGCCGCGCCAGCAGGGTCGAGCGGATCGGCGCGCTGGGTTTGGCGAAGTCGAGGAAGTCGGTGATCAGGTCGTTGATCCGGCTGACTTCGCTGATCACGTATTCCAGGTGGCGCTTGTCGCCTTCGGGCAGGTCCGCGCGGCGGTGCAGCAGTTGGGTGGCGGTCTTGATGATGCCCAGGGGGTTGCGGATTTCGTGGGCCAGGCCCATGGCCACTTCGCCCAGGGCGTGCAGGCGGTCGCGGCGGCGCAGCTGGGCTTCCAGGTGCTGCAGTTCGCCCAGGCGTTCGCTCATGTGGTTGAAGGTGCTGCTCAGCTCCGCCAGTTCGTCGCCGCCAATCACCGGTACCCGTTGCCGGTAGTCGCCGGCGATCACCGCCTGGACCCCCTTGGACAAACCGCGCAGGGGCATGGTCAGGCGTTTCGACACCAGCCAGCCGACAGCCAGCGACGCCGCCGAGCTGAGCAGGAAGATCAGGATGAACAGGTTGCTCTGGTTGACCAGCCCCACCAGGCTGCTGTGGCGCAGCAGGCCGCTGAAAATCACCCCCACCAGGTCGCCGCTGTCGTTGAAGATCGGCCGGTACAGCCCGCTGTAGCGGCTGGTGAACTGCTCCGTGGGTTGGCGGGTGTCGCGCAGGATGTTCTCGATCTTTTCCGGTACCTGGGTCGGGTGGTCCTCGAAACGCTGGGTGGCGAAGATCTCGGCGAAGTCGTTGGCCTTGGCCAGGTACAGGCGCAGGTCGAGGGAATGCACGTCGGCCACGCTGGTGAGGAAACTGGCGTCCAGGTAGGTGGCGATCAGCAGCTGGTAGTCGACGCCGTCGAGGGTGGTCTGGAAGGTCGAGACCACCGCGCCGGTGGCCACGCCGCCGATCTGCAGGGTCTGCAGCACCGCGTTATGGGCCAGGTTGATCTGCCCGACGATATCGTCGGCGGCGGTGCTGAACACCACCTGTTGGTCGCGCTTGCGGATCAGCGCCACCACATCGATGCCCATGGAGTCGGCGATGTCGGCGGTGAGCTTGTCGTGCTTGGCCGCGTTGCGGTCGGTGGGCGGCCTGGCATAACGCAGGAACAGCTGGGCGATGCGCGCGTTGTCGCGCAGGGTCTCGGTGATTTCGTCCTCGACGATCTTGGTCGATTCCTGCAGCCAGATGCGCACGTTGCTGTCGAAGATCTGCGACAGGGTGGTGGCCGCCAGCTCGGCGGCGATCATCGTGGGAATCACGCTGACCATCCAGAACGCCAGCACCAGCTTGCGCTGCAGACTCCAGCGGGAGATGGCGAAAGGGCGAGGGGTGCGGCGGTCTTTTCTGGTCATGAACTTTCGCTTAGTGCAGCGGCCATGGCGGGGTCGGAACGATCCGGCCGGAGAACATATTTCAGCCCTTTGAGCAGGGTGTCGAGCAGCGGGTTGCGATGCTGGAAGAACAGGCTGTTGCCGGTGAAGCTACAGCCCAGGCGCAGTTTGCTGGCATAACCGGCCTGGCCACATTCGTAGAGCGCGATCCGGTGCTGGATACAGTAGTCGACATTGGCCATCCAGCTGCGGAAATACAGGTTGTGCTCACGGCTGATCTCCAGGTCGTGGGCGAAGAATTTGTCGATCAGCCGGTGCTCGTCAAGCAGCACCAGGTTGAAAGCCACCAGTTGTTGGTCGACCCAGTACAGCACGCAGGCGGCCCGTTCTCCCAACTGCTGGAGGATACCGGTGAAGTAGGGCGCGGGTAAGCGTTCGAATTGCAGGTCGCTGCGCTGCAGGGTGGCTTCGTACAGGCGCATGATCTCGGGCAGGACGTCGTCGATGTTGCGTCGCCATTCGATCCGTGGCCCGGGCGCGCGCAACTTGCGGCGCAGGTCCTTGCGCGTGGACTTGCCCAGGGTGCCGAGGTAGGCATCCAGCGAGCCGAAGGGCACCGGCAGCAGGGCGCTGGGCAAACTGGGCATGGCTTGCAGGCCGAACGCCTGGCAGCTGGCGGCCCATTGCCGGTCCTGGCTGGCGGCATCCTTGACCGCCAGCAGGCCGATGCCCTGGGCGTCGGCGTCGCGCCGGGCCAGGTGCAGCAGTTGCTCGAGCAGGGCTTGGCGGCGCACCGCGGGGATATGGCTGGCGGTGCCGGCGTGGCACTGTTCGGCCACCGGCGAACCTATGGCATACAGCGGCAGTTGCAGCAGCCCCGGCCACCAGCGTTGCAGGCGTTCGCTCAGGCGCTTGGCCGGGCCCGAGACAGTGGTGTCCAGGCGGTAGCGGGTGATGAAGGCCGGAGCGGCGGCCACCAGCGCCCCGTCTTCGAACACCGCCAGGTAGCGCCAGGTGAAGTCCTCGATGCCGGCGTTCTGTACTGCCAGGTAATAGTCCCAATCCTCCAGGGCACCGGGAAAACAGTCGTTCCAGGCGCCGCGGTCGATGGCCTGGATGCTCGAAAAGACTTGGCTGGTGATCACGTGCGGTCCTTGAATCAGGCGAGCTGGCGCAGGTCTTCGTACACCGCGGGCCGCGGGCCCGCCTGGCGTTCGATGAAGTCCGCGCTCAACTCCACCACCCGGCGGTACTGCAGGTCGACGGTGATCATGTGGTAGCAGTTGTCGAGCAGCACCTTGACCACCGGGCCGCCGAGCTTGCGCTCGACATAGTCGGCGTTCCAGCGGCTGGTGATGTCGTCCTCGATGGAGTGCAGCACCAGGGCCGGGGTGGTGATCGACGGCATGCGTTTTTTCACCACCGCGTTCATCCGGTGCAGCTCGCGCACGGTCACCCCTTCCATGGTCAGCAGGCCGGCACTGCTGCTTTCGCCGGCCTTCATCTGCCGCTCGACCACCGCCCGCAGGCGCTCGTTCTTGATGCCGTACGGCGGCTTCTCCTCGAAGCTGCAGATGTGCACGCCGAACGGAATCTTCATCAGCAGTGGGGTGAGGAACGCTAGCTTGTTGATGCTCCAGCCGTCGTACTTGAGGGTGGTCGAATACATCAGCAGGCCGCTGACCTGCCCCGGGTGTTCCGAGGCCAGGTACATGGACATGACGGCGCCCATCGACAGGCCGCCGACGAACACCTGCCGGTGGCGCTGACGGATACCGACGAAGGTCCGGCGCACGCCCTCGTACCAGTCCTGCCAGCCGGTGGCCTGCAGGTCGGCGTTGTTGCCGCAGTGCCCGGCCAGGGTCGGCACGTACACCGTGCACCCGGCCTTGGCCAGGCCGACGGCCACCCGACGCAGTTCCGTCGGGGTGCCGGTGAGGCCGTGGATCAACAACACCGCGACCTCGCCATTGCCGAGGACGAACCCGGCATCGCCTTCGCCCAGGTCGATGCCTGCGCCCGGATCGATCTGCGCTGTCATCGTTTCATGGCCCGGTCCAGCAGACGGTCGAGCAGGGCGATGCCGAGGTCGATCTCCGCGTAGCTGATTTCCAGCGAGGGGGCCAGGGTGATGACGTTCTTGTAGTAGCCGCCGACATCGAGAATCAGCCCCAGGCGCTGGCCATTGATTTCGATGTCGCCCTTCATGCCTTCCTCGACCATGTAGTCCAGGGTCGCCTTGTCCGGGGTGAAGCCGTCGCTGGTGCAGATCTCGCAGCGCAGCGCCAGGCCCAGGCCATCGACGTCGCCGATGATCGGGTAGCGCTTCTGCAGGTCCTTGAGGCCTTCCAGGAAGTACTTGCCCTTCTCCATGACCATCGCGCCGTAGTCGATCTCGCTGGTCATCTTGAACATTTCCAGGCCCACGGCAGTGCCCAGCGGGTTGGAGGCGAAGGTGGAGTGGGTCGAACCCGGCGGGAACACCTTGGGGTTGATCAGCTCTTCCCGGGCCCAGATGCCGCCCAGCGGGTTGAGGCCGTTGGTCAGGGCCTTGCCGAAGACGATCACGTCCGGCTTGACGTCGAAGTGCTCGATCGACCACAGCTTGCCGGTGCGGTAGAAGCCCATCTGGATTTCGTCGACCACCATCAGGATGCCGTGCTGGTCGAGCACATGCTTGAGCTCGCTGTAGAAGTTCATCGGCGGGATCACGTAGCCGCCGGTGCCCTGGATCGGCTCGACGTAGAAGGCGGCGTATTCGCTCTGGCCGACTTTCGGGTCCCACACGCCGTTGTATTCAGTCTCGAACAACCGGGCGAACTGCTGCACGCAGTGGCTGCCGTACTCTTCCTTGGTCATGCCCTTGGGGCCGCGGAAGTGGTAGGGGAAGGGAATGAAGTTGGCGCGCTCGCCGAAGTGGCCGTAGCGGCGACGGTAGCGGTAGCTGGAGGTGATCGACGAAGCGCCGAGGGTACGACCGTGGTAGCCGCCTTCGAAGGCGAACATCAGGCTCTTGCCATGGGTAGCGTTACGCACGACTTTCAGCGAGTCCTCGATGGACTGCGAGCCGCCGACGTTGAAGTGCACGCGGCCGTCGAGGCCGAACTTCTTCTTGGCGTCCACCGCGATCATTTCCGATAGCTCGATCTTGCCCTTGTGCAGGTACTGGCTGGCGATCTGCGGCAGGGTATCGATCTGTTGCTTGAGGGCATTGTTCAGGCGCGGGTTGGCATAACCGAAGTTCACCGCCGAGTACCACATCTGCAGGTCGAGGTAGGCCTGGTCGCTGGTGTCCCAGACGTAGGAGCCCTCGCAGCGGCTGAAGATCCGTGGCGGTTCGATGTAGTGGACGGTGTCGCCGTAGGAGCAGTACTTGGCTTCTTTTTCCAGAAGCACCTGGTCTTCTGCGGTAGCGATACGAATGTCAGACATGATGGAAGAGTTCCTGAGTGTGTACGGAATGTTCGGTGGTGTTGTCGAGGGCGAAGGCGCCGGCGTTGGCCGCTTCGTTGGGCAACAGGGCCAGCAGTGCCGGCAGTTCGGCGAAGGAATCGAAGGTCGCGTGGGGGATGGCGTTGCGTTGGCAGTACTCGGCCAGGCGGCCCTTGGCGAACACGAAGTCGGCGCTGGCGGCCACGCACATGTCGGACTGGCCGTCGCCGATCACCAGCACCCGCTTGCCCTTGGGCGTGGATTTGCATTTGCAGTTGCCGGACGCGGCGCGGCAGGCGTCGCTGGCGTGCGGGAAGTCGATGCGCCAGCTGTGCTGGTCGACCTGGCGCAGGCGGTTGGCGAGGATCGGTAGCAGGCTCACGTAGTGGCGCGCGAGGATCCGCGCGATGCCTTGCTCGATACCGTCGCTGACCACTTCCAGGGAAGCGCCCAGGCCGATCACGTGATCGACGAAGTCGGGGAAATCGGGATCGATCTCGACGCTGTCGAAACAGGCGAGCAGTTCGGCGGGCGAGGCCTTGACCAGCGCCAGTTGGCGGCTGAGGCATTCCCGGGAGCCGATATGGCCATCCAGCCATTGTTGCTCGATCGCTTCCCAGCTCGGGTCGGCGAAGCGTTGGAGGACGTTGTCGATCACGTCGGTGCGGGTGATGGTCCCGTCGAAGTCACACACGATATGCCAGTGCATCATCTGCAGTTACCTGTTGGAGAGGAGCGCACTTTGCGCATGCCAGGTACTGGAGCAGGGACTGTGCCAAGTGGCTTAAGCCCAGGCGGGCCGGGCTCTGCGCGGGAAAAATGCGTTGGAAGGGCGGGTTGGAGCTACAAATTTTGTAGCTCGCTACAAACAACATCAGTGCTTGCAGGGAGGAGGCGGGGTGGTGATTGATGCGCGCATCTTCACTCCAGGAAACCCGCGCCATGTTCAGCTTCACACGCTCCGCCCTGTTTGCCGTCCTGCTTATCCTGGGGGCCACCAGCGGGGCTTTCGCCGAGGACGGGGGCCAGGATGGATTGAGCGGCTCGCTGGGCCTGGGCATCGGTTACCAGCCCCATGACCCCAGCGGCAGCCGGCATGACACTGTGCCCTTGCCCTATGTCGATCTGGAGTGGGGCGATGTCAGCCTCGACACTGACGACGGCCTGACCTGGGATGCCTTCAAGGCCAATGGTTTCAGCGCCGGGCCCTATATCAACTATTTGCCGGGACGCAACGCCAACGGCTCGCTGCGCGGTCTGCGGGACGTGCCGAACATGGCTGATGTCGGCGGCTACATCCAGTACGCGCCGGACGACTTCTGGCGCCTGTTCGCCTCCATCGGCAGCGCGGTGGCCGCGGGCGAGGGCCAGGGCGGCCTGCTGGGCAAGATCGGCGGCGAGATCGGTTATCCCCTGGGCCTGGGGATCATCGGCAGCAACAACCTCACCGCGCATTTCGCCGATGCCCGGCAGACCCAGACCTTCTTTGGCATCAGCGACGCCGAGGCCCAGGCGACGGGCATCGGCCGCTACAGCGCCGGCGGCGGTTTGCAGAACCTGACCCTGACCCAGAACCTGCAGGTGCCCCTGGGCGGCAACTGGTCGTGGATGACCAGCGCTAGCTGGATTCACCTGACGGGTTCGGCGGCCGACAGCACCCTGGTGCGCGAGCGCGGCGAAGTGAATCAGGGCCAGGTCCAGACCGCCCTCAGCTACCAGTTCTGAGGTCCGCCAAGGCCTTATCGCCGGGCTTGCGGGGCGATGGCGTTCTCCAGGCCGTCATCGCAGGCAAGCCTCGCTCCTACAAAAGCGGGGCGGAATACCTTTGTCGGTGTGCGCTGTTTCTGTAGGAGCGAGGCTTGCCCGCGATCCAGGCGCCGCGGGGTGTCGAGCACCGCATCAACCTTCATCGCGAGCAAGCTTCGCTCCTACGGTGGAGGAATTGGTCCACCCTTTGCACTGGCAGCCATGAACCCACTTTTCAGGAAGTTCTTCATGGCTCGTCCCGCTTATCGCCTGCTCGCCCATTCGCTGTGGGACCTTGTCCCGATCCTGATGGCCCTGGCGCATTTTTCCTTCGTGCTTTGGCTGGTGCTGGCCTTTCACAGCCTGTCCTGGTGGGTGATCCTGCCGGCGGCGTTGCTGTATGCGGTCAGCCTGTCGTGGAGCATCAACAGCATTTCCCACAACCAGATCCACAACGCCTACTTCAGTCTGCCGTGGCTGAACCGCGCCTTCGATCTGCTGCTGTCGGTGACCATCGGTTTTTCCCAGACCCTGTACCGCGATATCCATAACCGCCATCACCGTGGCAACTCGGATCGGCCCGGGGCGGACGGCACCACGGTCGACCCGCTGTCGATCTACCTGCATGGCCGCAATGGCCAGCCGGACAATGTCTGGGCCTACACCTTCCTGAGTTTTTTCCGCGACGATCCCAAGGCCATCTACCAGGAAATGCAGCGCAAGCGCCCGGCGGACGCGCGTTGGGTCAAGGTGGAAATAGGCATGACGGTGTTGGTCTATGTGGCGCTGGCGCTATACGACTGGCATGCGCTGCTGGTGCTGCTGCCGTTCTGGTACCTGGGACAGTCGCTGTCCTCGCTCAACGGCTACTACGAGCACCTGGGCGGCAACCCGGACCTGCCGATTGCCTGGGGCGTGAGTTCCTACAGCCGGCTCTACAACCTGATCTGGATGAACAACGGCTACCACGCCGAACACCACTACCGGCCGAAGATGCACTGGACCCGGGTCAAGGCCTTCCACCGCGAGATCCGCGAACAGCAGCGGGCGGGGGGGGTGAAGGTGATCCCGCTGGCCCATGGCCTGGGCTTTCTGCTGAAACACCCGAAGCGCTGAGGCCCGAGTACCTGTAGCCGCTGCCGCAGGCTGCGATAAGGCCCGGAGGGCCTTCAGAGGCCCTCAAGAGCAACGCCCCCTTCGGCAGCGGCTACATAAAGCCCTTCAGGCTTCTTCGCCTTCGGCCAGCAGGGCGATCCCGCCGATGATCACGAAGACCCCGACCCAGTGCAGCAGGCTGATCTGCTCGCCCAGGCCCAGCCAGGAGCCGAGCAACACCACCACGAACACCAGCGAACTCAGGGGGAAGGCCAGGGACAGGCTGCTGCGTCGCAGGATCAGCATCCATACGAAGAAGGCACCGATGTAGCAGGCGATCGCCAGCAGCACTCCCGGGTTGACCGCCACCGCGGCCAGCCATTGCAGGTTGAAATCCATCTGGCCCAATTGATCGCCGCCGACCTTGGTGGCGATCTGGCCGGCGCTTTCGAAGCCGATCAGCAGGGCCCAGAGCACCAGGGTGCCGAGGCGGCCGTGGAGCCAGTCGTGAGTCTGTGCAGTCATACCATCTTTCCTTGTGAAGCGTTGAGGGGGGCTCAGGTGCTGGCGACGTACACCAGCATTACGCCGAGGGTGATCACCAGGGTGCCCAGCCAGCGTCGGCGGCTGACGTTCTCGCCGAGAACCACCTTGCCGGCCAGGACCACGCCGCAATAGGCCAGGGCCGCCGCCGGGAACAGCAGGCTCAGCGGCGCGCGGGACAGGGCTTCGAGCCAGACGAAAAACTCGATCACATAGGCGCCGATGCCGCACCACAAGAGCGGTGCGTTGAACACCTGGCCCCAGAAGGCATTCAGGCGAAAACCGCCTTCCAGCTCCGGCAGGCGGTCCAGGCCGAGCTTGAAACAGAGCTGGCCGATCACGTCCAGGACGATGGAAAAGGCCACCAGCAAGATAACGGTCAGGGTCACGGGAACAGCTCCTCGAACAGCGCCATCAGGGCTTCGTTAGTGGTCGCATTGCGCTGCAGGTCGGCTTCGCTCCAGCGTTCGGCCGGTGGCTGGTCGGAGCGCGCTTCCCAGCGCTTGAAGGCGTTGCTGAAGGCCGGCGCGGCGAACTCGCCGCAGACGTCGATACCGAGGATGCGCTTGCGTGCCGCCAGGCTGCGCAGGGCTTGCAGCAGGTGGCTCAGGCGCATGCCGCCCTGGTCCCAGTTGGTCGCGGCGTCGGCACTGGCCAGCACGTCCTTGTCGATGGTGATCCAGATCGCCTGGGTCGGCAGGCTGTCGATCATCTGCTCGAGGAAGGCGGGCCAGTCGAGCCCGGCCAGGTTGCGCCAGTGCAGGTGGTTTTCCTGCTGCTGGTGTCCGGCGCCGTCGCCGACCCGGCCCCAGACCTTGGAGGGCGCGTGCTGCCAGGGAAACAGTTGCAACCTGCCGTGGCGCAACGCCTTGAGGTTGCCGCCGCGCAGCTGCGGGTTGTGCAGGTCGTCGCTGCACGGCCCGAGGGTGACGATGCGCTGGATATGCGGCAGCTGCAGCGCCCGGTTGACCCAGGAACCGCAGTGCCGGCGCGGCGCGAAGCGCACCCAGTCGGGGTGGTTGTCGAAGTGGATCAGGCTGACCGGCTGTTGCAGGTCGGCCAGGAAGGCCGGGGTCAGGTGGTGGTAGTCACCGGAGCCGACAAAGAAGATTTCCGGCTGCGGGCCGCTGTGGGCGGGCCTTTGCCGCAGGCGCTCGGTGAAGTGGCGGTAGGTGCGTTCGGTGGACCAGAGCCGCAGTTTCGGGCCCAGGTCCAGCAGGTCCAGGCGTCGCGCCTGGCCGCTGCGCAGCCGGCGCTGGACAGGCTCCTGGGCGGTCAGGCTGTGGTCGAGATCGAGAATGTTCAAAGCAGGATTTACCCATGGCAGCGCCCCTCGAAAAAGCCGGCGTCACAGGTCGCGGACGCAGGCAGAGCGGGCTTTACAGGGTAAATGCAAGGGACGGGCCAGGGCGCCGAACGCAACCTGTAGCCGCTGCCGAGCCCGCGAGGCTGCGATCGACCCCGCAGGGGGGCGCAGAGGTCTTGAGATCGCTGAAGGCCTTCGGCCTTATCGCAGCCTGCGGCAGCGGCTACAGGTCAGGCGTGCACGCGGACCCAGACGCTGACCAGCAGGGTGGCGGCCATCAGCCAGGCCACCGCGGCCACCGCCAGGGAAGCCTCCAGGCGCAGGCGGTCGACCATCACGTAGAGGGTCGCCAGGTACACGAAGTAGGGAATGATCGACCACATGCCGAAGACGATGGTGGTCTTCAGGTCGTCGATGGAGCGGCCCTTGCCGACGATGTAGTGGGCGATCAGGGCGAAGGTCGGGAACAGCGGCACCAGGCCGGCGATGTAGTAGTTCCTGGTCTTGGCCAGGGCGGCGAGGATCACCACCACGGCGGCGCCCAGGCAGGCTTTCAGCAATAAATCCACGGTACTTCTCGCAGATGTTGGTTAGTGGCTCAGGCCGTATTTCTTGACCTTGTCGAACAGCGTGGTCTTGGCCATGCCCAGTTCCTGGCTGGCCTGGGTCAGGTTACCGCCGCTGCGCTGCAGGGCGTCGTTGAGCAGGTTGCGCTCGAAGGCCTCGACCGCCTCGGCAAAGCCCAGGCCTTGCGCAGCGTTGCCGCTGGACTTCTTGAACGCCGGCAGGCCCAGGGCAAAACGCTCGGCGACGTTGCGCAACTCGCGCACGTTGCCCGGCCAGTCGTGGCTCATCAGGTTCGACAGGGTCTGGTTGTCCAGCTCCGGCGCGGCGCGGTCGAAACGCAGGGACGATTGCTGCAGGAAGTGCTCGAACAACTGCAGGATGTCCTCGCGCCGTTCGCGCAGCGGCGGCAGCTCCAGGGTCACCACGTTCAGGCGGTAATACAGGTCGCTGCGGAACTGGTTGGCGCGCCCCAGCTCGTCGAGGTCGGACTTGGTCGCCGCGATCACCCGGCAATCCACCGCCACGCTCTGGTTCGAGCCCAGGCGCTCCAGGGTGCGCTCCTGCAACACCCGCAGCAGTTTGATCTGCAGGTTCATCGGCATGCTTTCCACTTCGTCGAGGAACAGCGTGCCTTCGTGGGCGTGCTCGATCTTGCCGATGCGCCGCTTGCCGGCGCCGGTGAAGGCGTTGGCCTCATGGCCGAAAATCTCGCTTTCGAACAGGTTTTCCGGCAGGCCGCCGCAGTTGAGGGCGACGAACTGGTGGGTGTGGCGGCGGCTGAAGTCATGCAGGCAGCGGGCGACCAGTTCCTTGCCGGTACCGGTCTCGCCTTCGATCAGCACGTTGGCCGAGGTGTCGGCGACGTTGGCGATCAGCTCCCGCAGGTGCTGCATGGCTGGCGAGCGGCCGATGATCCGTCCTTCGAGGGAGTCGCGCTCGGCCAGCTGGCGGCGCAGTGACGACACTTCCCGGGCCAGCCCGCGCTGCTCCAGGGCGCGACGGGCAACCTCCACCAGACGCTCGGGGGAGAAGGGCTTTTCCATGAAGTCATAGGCGCCTTTCTGCATGGCGCCGACGGCCATGGAGATATCGCCGTGACCGGTGATCAGCACCACCGGCAGGCTGCGGTCGCGGGACTTGAGGCGGGTCAGCAGCTCCAGGCCGTCGATGCCCGGCAGGCGGATATCGCTGATGACGACCCCGGCGAAGTTGTCGCCGACCCGCTCCAGGGCTTCTTCGGCGCTGCCCACGCCGACACAGGGAATGTCTTCCAGGGCCAGGGCCTGCTGGCAGCCGAGCAGGACATGGGGATCGTCTTCGACGATCAGGACGGTAAGGTCGTTGTTCATAGCGGCTCGGCTTGTGTAGGGCTGACCAAAGGCAGGCTGAGGACGAAGGCGGTACCGCCGTCGGCCGGGTGCTCGACGCC
Source organism: Pseudomonas sp. GW460-12-10-14-TSB1 (assembly GCF_017349775.1). Classification (NCBI taxonomy): domain Bacteria; kingdom Pseudomonadati; phylum Pseudomonadota; class Gammaproteobacteria; order Pseudomonadales; family Pseudomonadaceae; genus Pseudomonas; species Pseudomonas sp. GW460-12-10-14-TSB1. The sequence continues at coordinate 34,596 of NZ_JACNAC010000006.1, read as the reverse complement.
CAGGTTGCCACCCGTGGCGGCGGCCAGGCTGGCGGACAGGGTCAGGCCGAGACCCAGGCCCTGTTCGCCGGGTTTGGTGGTGAAGAAGGGTTCGAACAGATGCTTGCGCGCTTCGGCGTCGATGCCGTGGCCGTTGTCGCGCACCCGCAGGCGGTATTTGCCCTCGACGCTTTCGCCTTCCAGCCACAGCTCCGGCCGCGGCTGCGCCTGCATGGCGTCCAGGGCGTTGCCGATCAGGTTGACCAGGATCTGCTCCAGGCGGGTCTGGTCGATCTTTACCTGGACCTCGCTGAAGTCGCGGTGCAATTGCAGCGGCAGGTTTTCCAGGCGTGCGTTGAGCAGCTGCAGGGCGGCGTCCACGGCCTTGCCGAGGCTGGCTTCGCCCTGGTCCTCGCCGCGACGGGCGAAGGAACGCAGGCTGGCGGTGATGCGGCCCATGCGGTCGATCAGTTCGTTGATGGTCTTGAGGTTGGTGCTGGCGGTGTCCAGGGCGCCGCGCTCGAGGAAACGCACGGTGTTGCCGGACAGGGTGCGCAGGGCGGCCAGCGGCTGGTTCAGTTCATGGGCGATGCTGGTGGACATCTGGCCGATGGCGGCGAGCTTGCCGGCCTGGACCAGTTCGTCCTGGGCGCGGCGCAGGGTTTCCTCGGCCTGGCGGCGCTCGCGGATCTGGCCCTTGAGCCGCTCGTTGCTGGCGCGCAGGTCGCTGGTGCGTTCGGCGATCCGCCGTTCCAGCTGGTTGTTGGCTTCCTGCAGGGCTTCGCGGGCGGCGAGGCGGGTGGCGATGACCTTGCGCCGCTCGTTCCAGGCAATCAGCAGGAAAGCCACCAGGGCGAAAGCCACGGCCACCAGGATGCCCTGGTTGATGGCTTCGCGGCGCAGGTCCTTGAGCGGGGTCAGCAGGGTGAAGTTCCAGGGCGTATCGCTCAGGGGCCGGGTCTGGGACAGGTAGCTGATTTCCTTGTCGTCGGACACCAGCTCGGTGTTGGCCGGGAAGGTCAGTTTCTCCACGCCTTCGGCCAGGCGTTCGCGGGCCAGCGGCTCCAGTTCGTTGAGGGTGAACCAGTAATATTGCAGGCTGCGCGCCAGGCGCTCCTTGGTGTCGTCGCTCAGCGGGCGTACCGACCGCAGCCGCCGGGCCGGGTCGCTGGAGAGGATGATGATGCCGTTCTCGTCGCTGACGAAGCCTTCCAGGCGGGCGCGTTGCCAGCGTTCTTCCAGGGCTTCCAGGCGCACCTTGACCACCGCCACGCCGATGATCTTGCCCTGTTCTTCCAGGCCGTGGGCCAGGTAGTAGCCGGGTTCGCCGTTGGTGCTGCCGATGCCGTAGAAGCGCCCGGGCTGGCCGCGCACGGCATTCTGAAAATAGGCCCGGAACGACAGGTCTTCACCCAGGTAGCTGTCGACGTCGCGCCAGTTGCTGGTGGCCAGCACGCGACCGGTAGTGTCCATCACGTAAATGGCCCGACTGCGGCTGCGCCGGTTCAGGCCTTCGAGGTAATTGTTGACAGTCTGCCGGTGCTCCGGCGTCGGGTCGTTGAGCAGCAGCGAAACGCTGGATTCGAGTTCCAGCAGGCTGGGCAGGTAGGTGTATTTGCTGATCTCGCTTTCGACCGCGCGGGCGTGCAGTTCCAGCTGGCGTTCGCCGTTCTCGCTGAGGCTGCGGATGCCGTAGTGCTCGCTGACCCAGAAGCCGACGTAACCCAGGCCGATCATCAGCAGGATGACCAGTGGCGGCAGGAACAGGTGGCGGATCAGACGGGGTTTCACGGCGAGTGATGGCGGCGCGGCGCGATAGAGAGTGGGGTCGCATTTCATCACAGTGGTCCCGGGTGTACCAGTTGTCCGTCCATGGTGACGTCCCCGTGGTATTGCGAGCTGTAGCCGCTGCCGAAGGCTGCGATCGCCCACAAGGTGGGCGCCCGATCTTGAGATCGCTGAAGACCTTCGGCCTTATCGCAGCCTGCGGCAGCGGCTACAGAGATTGCATGGTTTTTAGTGCTGCAGGATTTTCTCGAGGAAATGCTGCGCACGCTCGGAGCGGGCGTTGATGTCGCCGAAGAATTCCTCTTTCGGGCAGTCTTCGATGATTTTGCCTGCGTCCATGAAGATCACCCGGTCCGCGACCTTGCGGGCGAAGCCCATTTCGTGGGTCACGCACATCATGGTCATGCCTTCGTGAGCCAGCTGTACCATCACGTCCAGCACTTCGTTGACCATTTCCGGGTCGAGGGCGGAAGTCGGTTCGTCGAACAGCATGACGATCGGGTCCATCGCCAGCGCGCGGGCGATCGCCACGCGCTGCTGCTGGCCACCGGACAACTGGCCCGGGTGCTTGTGGGCGTGGGCGGACAAGCCGACGCGCTCCAACAGTTGCAGACCTTTCTTGGTGGCTTCTTCCTTGCTGCGGCCCAGCACCTTGATCTGCGCGATGGTCAGGTTCTCGGTGATGGTCAGGTGCGGGAACAGCTCGAAGTGCTGGAACACCATGCCCACGCGCGAACGCAGCTTCGGCAGGTTGGTCTTCGGGTCGGCGATGGAAGTGCCGTCGACCACGATGTCACCTTTCTGGAAGGGTTCCAGGGCGTTGACGCACTTGATCAGGGTGGATTTGCCGGAGCCGGACGGTCCGCACACCACGATCACTTCGCCTTTCTTGACCTCGGTGCTGCAATCGGTCAGCACCTGGAAGTCCCCATACCACTTGTTGATGTTCTTGATAGAGATCATACGGCAAACCTTTTTTGCAGACGCTTGACCAGCACCGAGGCGGCAAAGCTGATTGTGAAGTACACCAGACCGGCAACGATCAGGAACTCATTGGAGCGGCCGATGATGTCGCCGCTGGAGCGCGAAGCATTGAGGAAGTCCACCAGGCCCACGGTGTACACCAGCGAGGTGTCCTGGAACAGGATGATGCTCTGCTGCAGCAGCAGCGGGGTCATCTTGCGGAACGCCTGGGGCAGGATGATCAGGCGCATCATCTGGCCATAGCTCATGCCCAGGGCCTGGGCGGCGCCCATCTGGCCCTTGGGGATCGACTGCACGCCAGCCCGGACGATTTCGCAGAAGTACGCCGCTTCGAACATCATGAAGGCCACGATGCACGAGCCGAACGCCCCGATCGGGGTGTCTTCGCCGGTGATCCAGCGCAGCACGAAGGGCACCGCCAGGTAGAACCAGGTGATCACCAGCAGCAGCGGGATGGAGCGGAAGTAGTTGACGTAGACGCCGGCGATGTTCGACAGCAGCTTGCTGTGGGACAAGCGCATCAACGCCAGGATGGTGCCGAGGATGATCCCGCCGACGACGCCCAGGGCCATCAGCTTGAGGGTCATCAGCATGCCGTTCCACAGACCGGGAATGGCCGGAACGACGCCAGTGAAATCGAATTCCATTATTTGCCCCCCACGGAGATCAGGCCGGGCACTGCGACTTTCTTCTCGACCATGCGCATCAGCAGCATCAGGCTCATGTTCAGGGTGAAGTAGATCAGCGTGGCCAGGGTGAAGGCTTCAAACAGGTTGGCCGAGAACTCGGCGGTCTGCTTGGTCTGCGCCAGCAACTCCATCAGACCGATCAGCGAGGCCACGGAGGAGTTCTTGAAGACGTTGAGAAATTCCGAGGTAAGCGGCGGAATGATGATCCGGTAGGCCTGAGGCAGCAGCACGTTCCAGTAGATCTGCGGCAGCGAAAAGCCCATGGCGCGGGCCGCGGATTCCTGGCCGCGTGGCAGCGCCTGGATGCCGGTGCGCACCTGTTCGCAGACACGGGCGGCGGTGAACAGGCCCAGGCACACGACGACGCTCAGGTAGGCCGAGGTGGTCGGGTTGAGGTCCTGCTTGTACCAGTCCTGCAGGTTTTGTGGCAGCAGGTCCGGTACCAGGAAGTACCAGATGAACAGCTGAACCAGCAGCGGTACGTTACGGAAGATCTCCACGTAGACGGTGGCGATGCCCGACACCAGGCGGTTCGGCACGGTCCGCATGACGCCCAGGATCGAGCCCAGCAGCAGCGCTACGATCCAGGCCACCACGGCAATGGCGATGGTCCAGCCCAGGCCCGCGATGAACCAGTCGAGATAGGTCTCGCTGCCCACGCCGGTGGACTTGAAGAACACGCCCCAGTCCCAGTTGTAATTCATTAGGGTCTCCCCTCTGATCGATCGATGTACAAGCACCCGCTTGGGGAAATCCGTTCCCGCCTGGATGACGGCCAGGCACACGCGATCGGCTCGACAACCACCGGTTCGAGTGTTTCCAAAAAAAGCCAGCAGGTAGTGACAGGCTCCTGAAAGGGCCGGGCCCTTTCAGGAGACAAGGTTAGTCAGGAATCAGGACTTTTTATCGTCAGCCGCTTTGTCGGTCGGGTTGGCGATCAGGGCCTTGAGCTCGTCGCTCATCGGGAACATCAGGTTCAGGCCTTTTGGAGGAATCGGCGACTGGAACCATTTGTCGTAGATCTTGTTGATCTCGCCCGACTTGTAGGTAGCGATGATGGCGTCGTCCACGGCCTTCTTGAACGGTGCGTCGCCCTTGCGGACCATGCAGCCGTAGATTTCGTAGGATTGCGCGGTACCGGTCACGGCCCAGTCGGTCGGTTTGCGGGCCTTGGCCATTTCACCGGCCAGCAATGCGTCGTCCATCATGAAGGCCACGGCGCGGCCGCCTTCGAGCATGTTGAAGGACTCGCCGTGGTCCTTGGCCGAGATCACGTTCATGCCCATCTGCTTGTCGGCGTTCATCGCCTTGAGGATGCGCTCGGACGTGGTGCCGGCGGTGGTCACGACGTTCTTGCCTTTCAGGTCGGCGAAGTCCTTGTAAGGCGAATCCTTCTTGGACAGCAGACGGGTGCCGATCTCGAAGATGCCGACGGAGAAGTCGACCTGCTGCTGGCGCTCGACGTTGTTGGTGGTGGAACCGCACTCGACGTCCACGGTGCCGTTCTGCACCAGCGGGATACGGGTCTGCGAGGTAACCAGGTTGTATTTGACCTTGAGATCCGGCATGTCGAGGTCTTTCTTCAGGGCTTCGACGATTTTCAGCTGGATGTCGTGGGAGTAGCCGACTGGAACGCCGGATGCATCCGCGATGTAGGAGAACGGAATGGAAGCGTCGCGATGTCCGAGGGTGATGGTGCCGGAGTCTTTGATTTTCTTCAGCGTGCCGGTGAGTTCGGCGGCGACCACTGGAGTGCTAATCAGAGCAGCAGCAATGGCTGCGCCCAACAGATGGGGAACGATGCGCATCAATATTTCCTCGACATTTGTTTTTTTTATGAAGCCAGTTCGACGGCTCTCTTATACAGCGAATGCCTTGACGGCTCCTGATGTGTGTTGGCCCATCAGGCATTCGTCGGAGAGTGTAGAGCATGAGTCGTGCCAGGCCAGCTGATCCGTATCAAGGCCTTGATTTGAAAGGCTATTAAATATTTATGGCGGATATTGGCGGCGGTCTTTATCCGGTTATCCGAATCGACCCGAAAGTCGCGTTCGGAAAACCGAATGCCCAGCAGGGGCGGACTCATTCCCCTGTAGGCGCGAGGTTTGCCCGCGATCCGGGCGCTGAGTTGTACCTGTTGGATCGCGTTATGGTTCATCGCGGGCAAGTCGGATCGCCGCCCGCTCGCTCCTACAAAAGCGGTAGGCATGAAAAAGCCCCCGGGCCGTGTGGCGCGGGGGCTTCTTTATAGGAGGGGCGATCAGGCGGCTTCGATCTTCGCCCGGTTCTGCTCGACCTTCTGCAGGTAGTGCTGGAGTTTTTCCTGCTCGGCCGGTGTGGTGAACAGGCCCAGCTTGCTGCGGCGCCAGAGGATGTCCTGGGCATTGACCGCCCATTCCTCACTGCACAGGTAATCGACTTCACGGGTGTACAGGCCGCCACCCAGGTGCTCGCCCAGGTCGCTCAGGCTGTGCACGCCTTCCAGCAGGCGCCAGGTGCGGCTGCCGTAGCTGGTGGCCCAGCGGCGGGCGATTTCGCTGGGCACCCAGTCGAACTTCTGGCGAATCGCTTCGGCCAGTGCCTGTGGGGTGGTCATGTCTTCGCCGCCGGGCAGAGTCGAGTGGGCGGTCCAGCTCGGCTTGATGTGCTTGAAGAATGGCGTCAGCTGGGCCATGGCCGATTCGGCCAGCTTGCGGTAGGTGGTCAGCTTGCCGCCGAACACCGACAGCAGTGGCGCTTCGTCGGCATTGCCGGACAGCGCCAGGGTGTAGTCGCGGGTCACGGCCGATGGGTTGTCGGACTCGTCGTTGCACAGCGGGCGCACGCCGGAGTAGGTGTGCACGATGTCCTGGCGGCTCAGCTGCTTCTTGAAGTGGGCGTTGACCACTTTCAGGATGTAGTCGGTTTCGCCTTCGGTAATCGCCACCTTCGCCGGATCGCCGGTGTACTCGCGGTCGGTGGTGCCGATCAGGGTGAAGTGGTTCAGGTACGGAATGGTGAAAACGATGCGCTGGTCTTCGTTCTGCAGGATGTGCGCATGTTCGCCTTCGTACAGTTTCGGCACGATCAGGTGGCTGCCCTGGATCAGGCGGATGCCGTAAGGCGAGTCCAGCTTCAGGTCATCCTTGATAAACTTGGCGACCCATGGGCCGGCGGCGTTTACCAGGGCCTTGGCTTGAATCGAGAACAGGCTGCCGTCGGCGCGCTCCAGGTGCAGGTGCCACATGCCCTTGCTGCGGCGGGCGCTGATGCAGCGGGTCTGGGTATGCACGTGGGCGCCTTTTTCCCGGGCGGCCATGGCGTTCAACACCACCAGGCGCGCGTCGTCGACCCAGCAGTCGGAGTATTCGAAGCCTTTGGTGATCTCGGCTTTCAACGGGCTGTCGGCACCGAACTTCAGGCTCTTGGAACCGGCGAGTTTTTCCCGCTTGCCCAGGTGGTCATAAAGGAACAGGCCGGCACGGATCATCCACGCCGGGCGCAGGTGCGGGCGGTGCGGCAGGACAAAACGCATGGGCTTGACGATATGCGGGGCCTTGGCCAGCAGCACTTCGCGTTCGGCCAGGGCTTCGCGCACCAGACGGAATTCGTAATGTTCGAGGTAGCGCAGGCCACCGTGGATCAGCTTGCTGCTGGCCGAGGAGGTATGGCTGGCCAGGTCGTCTTTTTCGCAAAGGAACACGGACAGGCCACGCCCGGCGGCATCGGCGGCGATGCCGACACCATTGATCCCACCGCCGATCACGGCAATGTCATAAATCTCGGCGAGAGGGGGCGCGGGCAAGGTGGAAGTGGGCATCGGCTGGCCTCGTGTTCTTCTGATATTTGAAATCGAACATGAATGTTCATTTGCGAAAATGGTAGCGCAGAAACACGTCGACAGCCAGTCGACTTCGATTGAAAAAACTCATCGAAAGACGGGAAAAGGAAAATTTACGAACATTGTCGGACGCAAGGCGTCCGCGGTTTGCGGGCGGGGGGATCTGTAGCCGCTGCCGAAGGCTGCGATCGCGCCCGAAGGGCGCGCAGGATCTCAAGATCGCTGAAGGCCTTCGGCCTTATCGCAGCCTGCGGCAGCGGCTACAGGCTTGCAGCGGCTCAGCCCTCGTCGCTGTCCTCGTCATCCCCGCCGTCGACCTTCATCCCCAACTCCTTGATCTTGCGCGTCAGGGTGTTGCGGCCCCAGCCCAGCAGCACGGCGGCGTCGCGACGGCGGCCGGCGGTGTGCTTGAGGGCGGTCTCGATCATGATCCGCTCGAAGCTCGGCACCGCGCTGTCCAGCAGGCTCGACTGGCCGCGAGCCAGGGCCTGGTCGGCCCACTGGCGCAGGGCCTGTTCCCAGTTGGTCACCGGCGCCGAATCCTGCGGTAGGCTCAGCAGTTCCGGCGGCAGGTCGCTGATATGTACTTCGCGACCCGAAGCCATCACGGTGATCCAGCGGCAGGTGTTCTCCAGCTGGCGCACGTTGCCGGGCCACGGCAGGTTCTTCAGGTATTCCTCGGTCTCGCTTTTCAGCAGCTTGGGCTCGACGGCCAGCTCCTGGGCGGCGCGGCTGAGGAAGTGCTTGGCCAGGGTCGGGATGTCTTCGCGACGGTCCGACAGGCGCGGGATATGGATGCGGATCACGTTCAGGCGGTGGAACAGGTCCTCACGGAACTTGCCTGCGTGCACCAGGGTTTCCAGGTTCTGGTGGGTCGCGGCGATGATGCGCACGTCGACCTTGACCGGCGTATGCCCGCCGACCCGGTAGAACTCGCCGTCGGCCAGCACCCGCAGCAGGCGGGTCTGGGTGTCGGCCGGCATGTCGCCGATCTCGTCGAGGAACAGGGTGCCGCCGTCGGCCTGTTCGAAGCGCCCGCGCCGCAGGTTGGCCGCGCCGGTGAAGGCGCCTTTTTCATGGCCGAACAGCTCGGATTCCATCAGGTCCTTGGGGATCGCCGCCATGTTCAGCGCGATGAACGGCGAAGCCGCCCGTGGGCTGTGACGGTGCAGGGCGTGGGCCACCAGCTCTTTACCGGTACCGGATTCCCCGTTGATCAGCACGGTGATGTTGGAATGGCTGAGGCGACCGATGGCGCGAAACACCTCCTGCATCGCCGGCGCTTCACCGATGATTTCCGGGGTGCGGGCCAGCGCCGGGATCACCTCCAGGCCTTGCTGCTCCTGGGCGTGCTGGTTGGCGCGCTTGACCAGGGACACCGCTTCGTCGACATCGAACGGCTTGGGCAGGTACTCGAAGGCGCCGCCCTGGTAGGAGGCGACAGCGCTGTCCAGGTCGGAGTGCGCGGTCATGATGATCACCGGCAGGCGCGGGTGCTGCTCGCGGATCCGCGCCAGCAGGTCCAGGCCACTGGCGCCGGGCATACGGATGTCGGAGATGATCACGTCCGGTTGCTGGCGGGCCAGGCGACTCATCACACCATCGGCGCTATCGAAGCTCTGGGTGGTCATGCCCTCCTGTTGCAAGGCTTTCTCCAGAACCCAACGGATAGAACGGTCGTCATCGACGATCCACACGGTTTCACTACGGCTCATGTCGATGGGGCTCCTTGTTCCAGTGGCAGAAAGATCGAGAACGTGGTGTGGCCGGGATGGCTGTCACACTCGATCAGGCCCTGGTGCTGGCTGATGATGTTCTGGGTAATGGCCAGGCCCAGCCCGGTACCGTCCGGACGGCCGCTGACCATGGGAAAGAAGATGGTTTCCTGGAGTTCGGCGGGGATGCCCGGGCCGTTGTCGATGATCTCGATCTTGGTCACCAGGCGGTGGCGCACGTGGCCGATGGTGAACTGGCGCATGGTGCGGGTACGCAGGCAGATGCGGCCCAGGCGCAGCTCGTTCTGGCTGCTGATGGCCTGCATCGCGTTGCGCACGATGTTGAGCACCGCCTGGATCATCTGCTCGCGGTCGATCAACACGTCGGGAATGCTTGGGTCGTAGTCGCGCACCAGGGTGATGCAGCCCTGGCTTTCGGCTTCCACCAGGCTGCTCACGCGCTCCAGCACTTCGTGCACGTTGCACAGGGCCAGCGACGGCAGCTTGTTGGAGCCGAGCATGCGGTCCACCAGGTTACGCAGGCGGTCGGCCTCTTCGATGATGACGTTGGTGTAGTCCTTGAGGTTCTCGTCCGGCAGTTCGCGGGCCAGCAACTGGGCGGCGCCGCGAATCCCGCCGAGGGGGTTCTTGATCTCATGGGCCAGGCCGCGCACCAGCATCTTGCTGGTTTCCTGCTTGGACAGCTGAGCCTCTTCCTTGGTGATCCGCAGCAGGCGGTCACGGGGGTGGACCTCCAGCAACAGCAGGGTGTCACCATTGCTCAGGATCGGTGTCACGGCGTAGTCCACGGTCAGGGTCTGGCCGGTCAGCGCGGTGAGCATGGCTTCGCGCTTGGTGAACGGGTGCGCCTGTTGCACCGCCTGGCGCAGGGAGCTCAGGGCTTCGGCCGACTCGGTGAACAGTTCGCTGATGAATTGCCCATGGCTGCGCTGGCCACTGATAGCCAGCAACATCTCCGCCGCCGGGTTCATGTACTCAAGGCGCAGGTCGGCGTTGAGCAGGATGGTCGCGGTGGTCAGGTTGTCGAGTAGCAAGCGGTGCAATTGATCGCTGATGGTCATTAGGACCTCTTTTGGAGCATGGCGCGCGCGTGGACAGAGCGCTGTGATCGGGAAAATGCAAAAACCAAACCAAGGCTCCGAAAAGAAGCGCTCGAGCCCTGAAACAGACGTTTAAAGTTCTCTTTCGCAGCGTTTTGCCGGCTGCGCTGGGTACTTTCGAACCAAAATGGGCTGTGGATGGATGAAGGTGCAGTTTGATGCACCAATATAGTGCGTTTTCTTTGGCGGTGCGCTAAAGAATGCCCAGGGCCAAAGGTGGAAAGCCAACGCAAAAAGCCCGCTTGCTGGCGGGCCTGGAAGAATGCGGCGGATGGCGTATCAGTGGGCGGGGTGCGGGTCCTTGTCGATACCCTGCTGTGGCGTGATCGGCTCCTCGTTCAGCGGCGTGGCGCGGGGTTCGCGGGCCAGTTCGTCGGCGTCCGCCTGCTCGGCGGTGGACAGGTCGGCGGCGTTGTGGCCGATGCGCTTGAGCAGCAGGAGCATGCACACCAGGGACACCAGGGCGTAGCAGGCAGAGGCAATGGCCACGCCGACAATGCTTCCGGTGTTGTTGAGAATGCCCTGGGCCAGGACCGGCGTGGCGCCGCCCACCAGCAGGGAACAGAGCTGGTAGGAAATCGACAGGCCGCTGTAGCGCACCTTGGTCGGGAAGGCGCGGGCCAGGATGCCGCCGACGGCGCAATAGAACATCGAGTGCGGCACGGTGGCCAGGCACATACCGAGTACCGCGATCCAGTAGACGCCGGTTTCCACGGCGAAGAACATCGCCGGCATCAGCAAGAACTCCGGCAGCACCATCAGCACCACGGCCTTGCGCATGTCCATTCTCGAGACCAGCACCGCGCCCAGGGGCTGGGTGATGAACTGCACCACCAGGGCGATGACGATCACGCTGAGAAAGGTGCTCTGGCTGTAGCCCAGCTCCTTGGTGGCCCAGGACAGGGCAAAGGTGCTCTTGAAGTAGGTGACATGGATGATCGGCAGCACGCCGGCCCCCAGCAGCACGATCTGCCAGTGGTTGCGCAGGACCTCCAGGATCGGCAGCTTGACGGTCTTTTTCTGTTGGATCAGGCGCTTCATGTCGTCCGACTCTTCGAGCTTGAGGCGAATCACCATGCCCACCAGGACCAGTGCAGCCGAGAGCAGGAACGGAATACGCCAGCCCCACAGCAGGAAGTCCGGCGCGGGCAGGGCGCTGAGGCCGAAGAACACCAGGGTCGCCAGCAGGTTGCCGGCCGGCGAGCCCTGCTGGGCGAACGCCGCGTACAGGATGCCTTTGCCCTTGGGCGCGCTTTCGCTGGCGATGAGAATGGCGCCGCCCCATTCGCCGCCCACCGCGATGCCCTGGATGATGCGCAGCACCACCAGGGCAATCGGCGCCCAGATACCGATCTGCAGGTAGCTGGGCAGCAGGCCGATGCAGGTGGTGGCCACGCCCATCATGATCAGGGTGATCACCAGGGTGGTCTTGCGCCCGATCTTGTCGCCCAGGTGGCCGAAGATGATGCCGCCGACGGGGCGGGCGATGAAGCCGGCCCAGAGGGTCAGGAACGACAGCAGGGTGGCGGTGCCCGCAGGCAGGTCGGCGGGGAAGAACACCTTGCCGAAGACCAGCGCGGCGGCGATCCCGTAGGCGTAGAAGTCATACCATTCGATGGTGGTGCCGATGAACGAGGCGATTCCCGCCTTGCGGGCTTTCTTGTGCGCGGCAGCGTGCTGGGCGGCATTCATATTCAATTCCTGCAGTTGTTATTGTTATTTGCGCCGCGGGAGGTCGTCTGGCGACCGCTCCGGATACTCGTTGCACGAACAGGCGCATCACGCATTTGCAAGGTCCGACGGCACGGAGCCTATACAGGCAGGAATGAAAAAAATAATGATTAAATCTTATTGTGTGATACGGGATTTCGTATGGTCGACGGCCCTCAAAGTCCCGGCGCCACGGGCTTTTGCAGGGCCTTGAGCACCGTCAGGAAACTCTCCGCTGCAGCCGATGGTTTGTCCGCATGGCGGATGGCGTGGACCTCCGACAACGCACCGTCGCCGCTGATTTCGCAGTAATGCACACCCTCTTTCCAGGTGCCGGCCAGGGTCTGCGGCACCAGGGCCACGCCCATTTCGTAGGCGACCATCGCCACCACCGTTTGCCAGAGCCGGGTTTCGTGGCGGATGCGCGGGCTGAAGCCGGCCGCCACGCAGCGGGCGATGATCAGGTCGTGATAGTGCGGCGAGACATTGCGCGGAAACAGGATGAAGTCGTCGTTGGCCAACTGCGCCAGGTCGATGCGCGACTCGCCCGCCAGCCGGTGGCCCTGGGGCAGGCAGCAGAGGAAAGGCTCGGCGAGGACCGGCTCGCCGCGGATGCTCTCGGGAAAGTGGCTCCAGTGCACGAAGCCGATATCGATCTGCCCGCGTTGCAGCGCCTGGGCCTGTTCGGCGCTGTTCATCTCCATCAGCACGATCTCGGTGTCCGGGTGATCCTGCTCGAAGGTCCGCACCGCCTGCGGCAGGCCGCGGTGCAGGATCGAGTTGACGAAACCGATGCTCAGCCGGCCGACGAAACCCTGGGCCGAGCGCAGGGTCAGGCGTCGGGCCTGCTCGGCCCGCAGCAGCAGGTAACGGGCTTCGTCGAGCAGCACCTGGCCGGCGTTGGTCAGGCTTACCGACTTGTTGTTGCGGGTCAGCAACTGCACGTCCAGCTGGCTTTCGAGCTTCTTGATATCGAAGCTCAGGGCCGGCTGGGAGATGAACAGGCGAGCGGCGGCCCGGCCGAAATGCAGCTCTTCGGCGACCGCGACGAAGTAACGAAGCTGTTTGAGATCCATGCTGGCGTCCTCGCTTTACGATCTGGTTTTCTTATCGTAGTGGATTGATTTTGTATTAGATACTTATCGATGGCGACTCTAGTCTCGGGGGCAAAAGAGCCTGGAGAGACGCCATGACTGCCTTGCCTGAACCCGCCCAAGACACCCTGAATATCCCCGACAGCCGGGGTCTAAATCTGTTCGACTGCGATGTCGGACTGGCAGCCCTGCTCAAGGTCTACCTGCCGCCGCAGCTGTTCGCCCAGTGGTTGCCGACCTTGCGCCAGCTCGGTGGGCGGGCCGGTGGCGAGCTGGATGTGCTGGCGCTCTCGGCGGACAAGAACCCGCCGCAACTGTTGCCGCGCACCCGTCGCGGCGAAGACCTGCAAAGCATCCACAAGCACCCGGATTTCATCGCCCTGGAGCGCGCCGCGTATGCCGAGCTGGGCCTGGCCTCCATGAGCCATTGCGCCGAGCCGGTGCTGCCGCTGGTCAAGTACGCCCTGACCTTCCTTTTCGTGCAGGCCGAGTTCGGCCTGTGCTGCCCGGTGAGCATGACCGACTCGCTGACCCGCACCCTGCGCAAGTACGGTTCTCCGGAGTTGGTGGCGCGCTACCTGCCGTCCCTGGCTTCGCGGGATTTCGACCGGTTGTTCCAGGGCGCGATGTTCATGACCGAACAGGCGGCCGGCTCCGACGTGTCGCGCACCGAAACCCGCGCGCGCCTGGAGAACGGCGAGTGGCGGCTGTTCGGCGACAAGTGGTTCTGCTCCAACCCGGACGCCGACCTGGCCATGGTCCTGGCCCGTCCGGAAGACGCCCCGGAGGGCATGAAGGGGGTCAGCCTGTTCCTGCTGCCCAAGCTCCGACCCGATGGCTCGCGCAATGCCTATCGGATTCTGCGGCTGAAGGACAAGCTGGGCAGCCGCTCCATGGCCAGCGGCGAAATCAGTCTGGACGGCGCCACCGCCTACCTGATCGGCGAGGTCGGCCGCGGCTTCCAGCAGATGGCCGACATGATCAATATGTCGCGCCTGTCCAACGGGGTGCGGGCCGCCGGGCTGATGCGCCGTGGGGTCAACGAGGCGCTCTATGTCGCCCGCCATCGCCGGGCCTTTGGCCGCCACCTGATCGAGATGCCGTTGATGCAGCGCCAGCTGCTGAAAATGATGCTGCCCGCCGAGCAGGCCCGGTCGATGTTCATACAGATCGCCACGCTGCTGCCCAAGGCCGATGTAGGCGACGAGGCGGCGCGCAAGTGCGTGCGCATCCTCACTCCGCTGATCAAGTTCCGCGCCTGCCGCGATGCGCGGCGGGTCACCGGGGACGCCATGGAAGTACGCGGCGGGGTTGGCTACATCGAGGAATGGAGCGATGCGCGGCTGGTGCGCGATGCCCACCTGGGCTCGATCTGGGAGGGCACCAGCAACATCGTCGCGCTGGATATCGCCCGCGCCGTGACCCGCGAACAGGCCCTGGAACCGCTGCGGCATTACCTCGCCGGGCTGCTCGCCGAGGCCGACCTGCCGGCGGCCAGCCAGCGGCTGTTCGAGACAGTCCTGCAACGGGCGGTCGCGGCCATCGAAAAGGTCGCGCAAGAGCGCCGCGACGACCATGTGCGCCTGGCCGGCAGTGCCCTCTATCACACCGCCACGGCGATCTTCATGGCCTGGGAGGCAAGCCGCCAGGCCCCCGATTATCGGCGCCTGGCCCTGGCCCATCTGCTGCTCCAGCACAAGCTGCTGCCCCGCGATCCGCTGCGTCCGGAGCCAGCGCTCGAACCTGAGCTGCTGGCGCTCCTGGCCAATGAAGGCCCGTTGTCGAAAGCCGACGCGATGCAGCTGTTGCCGGCCTGAACGGCCCTGCCCATTTTTCAGAGAACTGCCATGAATCATTCAAAAGGGGCCCTGGCCGGCCTGAAAGTGATCGACCTCAGCCGCGTGCTGGGCGGTCCCTACTGCTCCCAGGCCCTGGCCGACCACGGCGCCGAAGTGATCAAGCTGGAACCCTTGAGCGGCGACGAGACCCGCGGCTGGGGCCCGCCTTTCGAGGGCGCCGATGCTTCGTACTTCAGGGGCGTGAACCGAAACAAGCAGGGGATCGCCGTGGACCTGTCCCGGCCCGCGGGCATCACGCTGCTGATGCGCCTGCTGGAAGATGCCGACGTGCTGATCGAGAACTTCAAGCCTGGCACCCTGGAGCGTTGGGGCATCGGTTATGTCGAGGTGCTGAGCCAGCGTTTCCCGACACTGATCCACTGCGCGGTTTCTGGTTTTGGCAGTGACGGCCCGCTGGGCGGGTTGCCCGGCTATGACGCAGTGATCCAGGCGATGGCCGGGTTGATGAGCGTGAACGGCGAGGCCGACAGCGGCCCGTTGCGCATCGGCCTGCCGATCGTCGATATGGTCACCGGGCTCAATGCCCTGGCGGGGATTCTCCTGGCGCTCAACGAACGCCATCGCAGTGGCCTGGGGCAGTCCCTCGACATCACCCTGTACGACTGCGGCGTGTCCCTGCTGCACCCGCATCTGGCCAACTATTTTGCCGCCGGCAAGACCCCGCAACGCACCGGCAACGCCCACCCGAATATCGCTCCCTACGACAGTTACCGCACCGGTACCGAGCCGATCTTCCTGGCGGTCGGCAACGACCGGCAGTTCGCCAAGTTGTGCGAGCAGCTGGACGCCGGCGCCTTGCTGGACGACCCGCGCTTTGCCGACAACGGCTGCCGTTCGGTCAACCGCGAGGCGCTGAAACAGGCGCTGGAGGCGCGGCTCGCCGAGCACGACGGCACGCTCCTGGCGCAGCGCCTGATCCGCCTGGGCGTGCCCTGCGGCTCGATTGCCTCGATCGACAAGGTGGTCGAACACCCGCACACCCGGCATCGCGGCCTGCTGGTGGAGATCGGCGACTACCGCGGCGTCGGTTCGCCGGTGAAGCTGTCGCGGACCCCGGCCAGTTATCGCAGTGCCCCGCCGGCGCTGGGGGCCAACACCCGTGAGGTGCTCGAGGGCCTGGGTCTCGACGACCAGACGATCGCAAACCTGTTCGAGCACGGCATCGTCCGCGAGTGAAGGGCTGCGCCAGAGCCCCGCCGGGTCTCTGGCGCACCTCTCAGGTCCCTATCTGCATCAGGAGATTCCATGAGTCCCGAGTCCGTTAGCCCTCAACCCCTGGTCCTGCTGAAACACCCCGCGCCGGGCGTGGCGCTGCTGCGGTTGAACCGCCCGCAGGCCCTCAACGCGTTGAACATGGCGCTGCGCGAGGAGCTGGCCGAGCACTTTCGCCGCCTGGATGCCTGCCCCCAGACCCGGGTGGTGGTGCTCACCGGCGGCGATACAGTGTTTGCCGCCGGCGCCGACCTCGGTGAGCTGGTGAACGCCAGCGCGCTGCAACTCTATGCCCGGCATGCCGAGCGCCACTGGCAAGCCATCTCGGCGTGTCGCAAGCCAGTCATCGCTGCGGTCAACGGCTACGCCCTGGGCGGTGGCTGCGAGCTGGCGATGCATTGCGACCTGATCGTCGCCGGTCACTCGGCGCGTTTTGCCCAGCCGGAAATCAAGGTCGGGGTGATGCCGGGGGCGGGTGGCACCCAGCGCCTGCTGCGCGCGGTCGGCAAGTTCCAGGCGCTGCGCCTGCTGCTCACCGGTTGCCAGGTGCCGGCCGACGAGGCGCTGCGCCTGGGCCTGGTCAGCGAGGTGGTGGCGGACAGCGAGACCCTGCCGCGGGCCCTGGCCCTGGCTACCAGCATCGCCGGCATGCCGTCGCTGGCCGTGGCGCAGATCAAGGAGGTGGTGTTGGCCGGCATGGATCTGCCGCTGGAGCAGGCGCTGGTGCTGGAGCGCAAGGCGTTCCAGCTGCTGTTCGGCTCCCATGACCAGCGTGAAGGCATGCAGGCCTTTCTTGAGAAACGCAAACCGGAGTACCAGGGGAAATGACCACACAACCATTGCAGCGCATCGGTCTGGTCGGCACCGGAGCCATGGGTCGGGGCATCGCCCAGGTCATGGCCATGGCCGGGCTCAAGGTGTTTTTGTTCGATGCGCGCCCGGGTGCCGCGGGCACGGCCCGGGAACAGCTGGCGACGACCTTCGCCCAGCAGATCGAGAAGGCCCGCATCACCCCGCAGGACGCCGCGGCGGCCATGCTTAACCTGGAAGTGGTCGACAGCCTGCAAGCGCTGTGTGACTGCCAACTGGTGATCGAGGCGATAGTCGAGGACCTGGAGGCCAAGCAGCAGCTGTTTCGGCAACTGGAGGAGGTGCTGGCGCCGAGCGCGATCCTGGCCAGCAATACCTCGTCGCTGTCGATCACCGCGATTGCCTCGGTGTGCCGCCATCCGGAGCGCGTCGCCGGGCTGCATTTCTTCAATCCGGTGCCGCGGATGCGCATTGTCGAGGTGATCGACGGCCTTGCCACCAGCGTCGGCGCCCGCTTGCAGGAGCTGGTCCGCGCGATCGGCTACTACCCGGCGCGGGCCAAGGATTCTCCCGGTTTTATCGTCAACCATGCCGGGCGGGCCTTTGGCACCGAGGCGCTGCGCATCCTCAGCGAGGGTGTGGCCCCGGCGTGGCGGATCGATGCACTGCTGCGCGACAGCGCCGGTTTCGCCATGGGGCCGTTCGAGCTGCTGGACCTGATCGGCCTGGATGTCAGCGTGCCGGTGATGGAGTCGGTCTACCGGCAGTTCTACGAGGAGCCGCGCTATCGACCTCACCCCGTGCTGCGGCTGATGCAGGCGGGGGGGCGCCTGGGGCGCAAGAGCGGGCAGGGCTTCTACCTCTACGACGAGCCAGGCGATACGCGGCGCCCGCCACAGGCCGTGCCCCAT
Source organism: Pseudomonas sp. GW460-12-10-14-TSB1 (assembly GCF_017349775.1). Classification (NCBI taxonomy): domain Bacteria; kingdom Pseudomonadati; phylum Pseudomonadota; class Gammaproteobacteria; order Pseudomonadales; family Pseudomonadaceae; genus Pseudomonas; species Pseudomonas sp. GW460-12-10-14-TSB1. Next base: position 16,904 of record NZ_JACNAC010000006.1, on the reverse strand, counting down.
TGCTCGGCGCTGCCGCCGGTGTGGATCGCCGCCGACGACGAGGTTGGCCGGCTGCGCCTGCTGGACCTGCTCGAACGCCTGGGGGCCAAGGTCGAGAACGGCCTGCGACCTTCCTCCTCGGCCTTGTGCCTGGTGGCGCCGCTGGGCGATGACGCCAGCGAAGCGGCCTTGCGCCATGCCACAGACCCGTCGCGCACGGTGGCGATCGATACCCTGACCGCGCTCGACAGCCAGCGCTGCCTGATGCTCAACCCGGCGACCCGTGAAGACATGCAGCACGCCGCCCATGCGCTGTTCAGCGCCGACGGCGGCACGGTGACGCTGATCCGCGACAGTTGCGGCTTCATCGTCCAGCGCACCCTGGCGTCGATCGTCAACCTGGCCTGCGATATCGCCCAGCAGGGCATTGCCTCGGTGGCCGATATCGACGCGGCGGTACGCCTGGGTCTTGGCTACCCGCTGGGGCCGCTGGAGTGGGGCGACCAATTGGGCCCCGAGCGCCTGCTGCAGATCCTCGAACGCCTGCACGCGCTCACTGGCGACCCGCGTTATCGCCCCAGCGGCTGGTTGCGCCGGCGGGCCCTGCTGGGCCTGTCCCTGCGCCAGCCGGAAAACCCGATGCCGGCCTGAGGCCTGCCGATCCCTACCTCTGCGAGAGTCTTTTCATGCTTGATGCCTATATCTACAGCGGCTTGCGAACCCCTTTCGGCCGCCATGGCGGCAGCCTCGCCAGCGTGCGCCCGGACGATCTGGTGGGGCCTTTGCTGGTGCGTTTGCTGGAAACTTCGGGGCTACCGGCCGAGGCGCTGGAAGAGGTGATCCTCGGTTGTACCAACCAGGCCGGCGAGGACAGCCGCAACCTGGCGCGCAATGCCTTGCTCAGCGCCGGGCTGCCTTGGCGCGTGCCCGGGCAGACGGTCAACCGCCTTTGCGCCAGCGGCCTGTCGGCGGTGATCGATGCGGCCCGGGCGATCACCTGCGGCGAGGGCCGGCTGTACCTGGCCGGTGGCGTCGAAAGCATGTCCCGCGCGCCTTTCATCATGGCCAAGGCCGAGAGTGCCTACAGCCGGACCCTGGACGTGGCCGACAGCACCATCGGCGCGCGCTTCGCCAACCCGCGGCTGGTGCAGCGCTACGGCAACCACAGCATGCCCGAGACCGGCGACAACCTGGCCCGCCGGTTTGCCATCAGCCGCGAGGATGCCGACCGCTTTGCCGCCGCCTCCCAGGCGCGTTACCAGGCGGCCTTGCTGGCAGGGGTGCTGGACGACGAAATCATGGCCGTCGAGGTGCCGGTCGGGCGCAAGGGCCAGTCCTTGACCGTCTGTGATGACGAGCATCCGCGGCCCCGCTCCGACCTGGCGGCCCTGTCGCGATTGCCGACGCTGTTCGCCGAGGGCGTGGTGACCGCCGGCAATGCTTCGGGGATCAACGATGGCGCGGCGGTGCTGCTGCTCGGCAGCCGTGAGATCGGCATGGAACATGGGGTCGCGCCCATGGCGCGGATCCTCTCGTCGGCGTCGGTCGGCGTGGAGCCGCAGTTCATGGGCATCGGCCCGCACAGGGCGATTCTGCTGGCGCTGCAGCGGGCCCGCATCGGCCTGGAGCAGCTCGACCTGATCGAGATCAACGAGGCGTTCGCGCCGCAGGTGCTGGCCTGTCTCAAGGCCCTGAACCTGGATTTCGACGATCCGCGGGTCAACCCCAATGGCGGCGCCATCGCCATCGGCCACCCGCTGGGCGCGTCCGGGGCCCGGCTGGTGTTGAGCGCCTGCCGCACCCTGCAACGCAACAACCAGCGTTACGCCGTGGTCAGCCTGTGCGTGGGCGTTGGCCAGGGCGTGGCGATGGTGATCGAGCGCGCCTGAGGCTGATCTACAGGGGGAGACCGTTGGCGAATCAACGCCTGATTTGCGGCGGCATCCGCTGCGGCGCTGCTCTACAGTGCACAGACATTCTCTCTGGTGCTGGAGACGGCCATGGACAACGCCCCCTTGCTGTTCCAACTGCCCGATGACGACACCCTGTACCGCGCCTTGCTCGAACGCGACCCGGCCTATGACGGGTTCGCTTTCGTCGGGGTCAAGAGCACGGGTGTGTTCTGTCGGCTGACCTGCGCGGCGCGCAAGCCCAAGCGTGAAAACACGGTGTTCTTCAGTTCGATCAAGGCCTGTGTCGAGGCGGGTTTTCGCGCCTGCCTGCGCTGCCGTCCGCTGGAGCAGACAGGTGCCCAGGAGCCCCTGGTCAAGCAGCTGCTGACCTTGCTGGAAAACAATGCCGACAAGCGCTGGTATGAAGGCGATCTGGTCGAGCTCGGCTTCGACCCTTCCACGGTGCGCCGGGCCTTCAAGCGACACTTTGGCGTGACCTTCCTGGAAATGGCCCGGCTGCGGCGGATTGGCGAGGGCATGCAGCAACTGGCGGGCGGCGCCAGCGTGATCGATGCGCAGATCAGCGCCAGTTTCGATTCCGACAGCGGCTTTCGCAGTGCCTTCACCCGGCTGCTCGGCCAGCCGCCGTCGAACCTGCGTGGTTGCGAGCTGCTCAAGGCCGATTGGCTGCAAACCCCGATCGGCGTGATGCTGGCGGTGGCCGATGCGCAGGCCCTGCATCTGCTGGAGTTCTTCGACCGCCCGGCCTTGGCCACTGAGCTGAAGCGCCTGCAAGAGAACACCGGCTCGACCATCGGCTTCGGACGTTTTGCCCCCATCGACCAGATCGAAAGCGAGTTGCGGCGATTTTTCGCCGGGGAGTCGGCAAGCTTTGCCACACCTCTGGCGCTGAATGCTTCGGCCTTTACCCGTACGGTGTGGCAGGCCCTCAGGGCGATACCTCCAGGCGTTACCCGTAGTTACGCCGAGGTGGCGAGCAGCATAGGTTCGGCCTCCGCCGTGCGGGCCGTGGCTCGGGCCAATGGCGCCAACCAGATCGCCATCGTGATTGCCTGTCACCGGGTGATAGGTTCCGACGGTTCGCTCACCGGTTATGGCGGCGGGCTCTGGCGCAAGCGCTGGTTGCTCGAGCATGAGCGGCGTCTGTATTCGCAGCACCAGACGCGACACAACCTCAGGGTCGATGAACCCGTTGCAGGGTGAAGGTCAACGGCGGGCTTTGCTGCACCACCCGCTCGCCATCGAGCACCTGTACCGCCAGGCGGTGCTCGCCGCGATCGATATTCACCAGTTGCAGGTCCGGCACGTCGCCGGGTTGGCCATAGGCTTGGTCGTCCAGCAGCAGGCGCAGGCGATGCTCGTTGTGCAGGGGCGGTTGCAGGCGGACTTGGACCTTGAAGCTGCCGTTATTAGCGCGCACCACGCCGCCATCCGGCACGCCACTCAGCTCCAGGGTGGTGTAGGTCGGTGCGCGGGTGGGTGGCGTTTGTACTGGATCGACGCCGGGCGGTGTGAGTGGCCTGGGCGCCTCGATGCGATTCAGCGGCGCCAGCTCGACGGCCTGGCCGGGTACGCCGGCCGGCGGCTGGTCGCTGTAGGCAGTGTTGCCGTGGGCGTCGGTGTAGCGGTAGATCTGCGCGGCGGCCGGCAGGGCGGTCAGCAACAGCAGGTAGAGACAGGGCACACGCATGGCGGCTTTCCTGGGAGCTTGGGTCGGCGGCTTCAAAGACGAAACTGCCTCCAGCATAGAGCCGCAGACCGGGCCCAGGTTCGCCGCTTCAACCTTTGAACACACAAAGCTCGGCGGTGGCGCGGATCAGCGCCAGCTGGCGCAGCGCTGGGCGGTCGCCGCCGTGGGTGGCTTGGGCCAGCCACTGTGGGCACTGCGGGTCGTTGCGGTAGGGGCTGAAATCCGCCAGTTGCTGCAGCAGGCGTTTTTGTAACAGGTCGAGTTGTGGGCGGATCTGTCCCACCAGGTCCGGGCGCGGTGCGTCCGGTGCCTGGCCTTGCAGGGTCCACTCGGACAGATGGGCGTACTGCACCAGCTTGTTGGCCTCGATCTGCGCGGCGAAGAACTGTTCCACCGCCGCGCCGTCGAGTTTGTAGGCCGGCGCCTGGGCCACCGCGCCGGCAATCACCTCGCGTTCGCGGGGGCGGTCTTCCACCGGTTTGTGGCTGTCCCATTTGCTCAGGGCCACCTGGTCGGCGATGGCCAGGCGTTCTTCGATGCTGGCCAACAGAGGGCTGAGGGTGGCGGGGGCGGCGCAGGCATTGCCGGCCAGCAACAGGGTCAACAGGGCAAGGCAGAATCGCGAAGTCATGGAGGGTCTCGGCTTCTTGGGGACAATTTGGCGGCCATGATGCACGCAAAACCGCAGTGCCTGGCAAGCGCCGGGCACCCGGTAGGTCATTGGCCGGCCGCGGCAGTCGCGGGCGCCCCGCAATTGGTCGGGCTGGAAGACAGTCGATTGCCGCTTTCGTCATAGACGATCCGGCAGGCGCTCAAGCCGTTGTCGATCAGCTCGCGGCTCTTGATCGCGCCGTTGCGGTGATAGCACAGCTGTTCGCCAGTCAGTTGGCCGTCGGACTCATGACTTTTCACCTGTTGCTGGTTGACGGTCATCCAGGTGAAACCCACCGAGTTTTTCTGGCACTCGACCTGCCCATTGTCGTAGTAGGTGCGCTGAGTGATCTGGTCATTGTCGCCGATGATCTTCTCGCGGATCTTTTGGCCTGTCTCATAGTTGTACTCGACGGAGCCTTGGGGGCTGCCAAAGAGAAAGTCCGTTTCCCAGGACAGCTTTCCGTGGGTGAACCGCCGTTGTTTTCCACAGCGCTCGACGGTTGAGCCGCGCTTGTCGAAGCGGCACCAGTTGGCTTCCTCATAAAGCACTCCGTCCTGATCGTATTGTTTCATCAGGCCGACAAAGCGCCCTCCCTCGAAGCGTCCGACCGTGGCCGGCGTTCCGTCGCGCAGGAAGGTCAGGTGAGGGCCTTCGTACCGATCGTTGTGCCAGGAAATATCGCTGATCAGCTTGCCGTCTTCGCTGTAACCCAGTGAGCGGCCTTCCCGTTTGCCATTCTCATATTGCTGCGAGTACTGCAGTTTGCCGCTGGGGCTGTAGCCTTCGCGGGTACCGGACAGCACATCTGCCTTGTAATGCTCGATCAGGACCAGCACGCCGTTGGCATCGGTTTCGCGCAACTCGCCGTCTTTTTTATCGGCGACGAAGTTCAGGCTCTGGCTATGGCCCTTGTCTGTCTTGAGTATCCACGGGCCGCTTTTCAGGCCGTTCTCGAAGTTGCCGCGACCTGCCTGGGTCACCCATGGCCCTTCGCGTTTGTCGTTGCGATAGCTGCCGCTTTCTGTGAAACCGTCCACCCGCTCTTCGCTCGGACCCTCGAGCACACCCTGGACATAGGTCTGGAAGCCGGTGATAGCGGATTCGCCTCCTTCGTCGTAGGACAGCACCCAGCGTCCCTCGCGCAGATCGTCCCGGTATTCGCCGATAGCGGTTTGCCAGCCGTAGGACTCAGTCCACTGGCCTTGGCGTTTGCCATCGATAAAACGGCCGTGGGTCCAGCCATCGTCTGGGTTGGAAAAACTCCATTCGCCGGTGCGTTGGCCGTGGGCATAGGCACCCTGGGCGATGACGGCTCCGCCGAAACTCGAGTACTCCACGTAGGCCCCGTCCTCGCTGCCAGTGAAGCGCTGCGGCTCGGTTTCCCAGGTGATGTGGCTGGCCCGGTAGTTGTACAGCAGGGGCTCGCCTTCCAGTGCGGGCTCGTCACCGCGCCAGTAGGTGGCGGTGAGAAAGCGTCCGTTCTTTTCGGCAAAGGTCTTTTTGTAGCGGTACTGGTCGGCTCCGGGCGGATTGGCGGTGATGGGCTGCCCGTTAGCGTCGAAATAACCCACCAGGGTGCCGGCCGAATGGTCGATCTGGTCGAATTCGTCGATACCCGAGTCTTCGTAGAAGTAGCTGTAGTTCAGCGGCGTCAGCTGGCGCAGGGCTTGTTTCACCGTCAGGGCATCGAGTTTCTTGCGGTCTTTGGCGATGCGCTCCAGGGCGGGTTGCAGTTTCTCCAGGCGCCGGTAGAGGTGGTCGTTTTCGTCATAACGGTAGGCATGCACGCGATACTGGCCGCTCTGCTTGAACAGCACCAGGCGGGTCGGGGACTCGCTGTCCAGGGCAATGTTGAACACGGACTCGATGGTGGCATTGCCGAAGTCATCCAGCAGCTGCGGCTGGCTCTCATCCGGGTCGACCGAGTAATAACCTTTGACGCCGCCGGCCTGCTTGATAAAGGCCAGGGTCGCCGAGCTTTCCGCCAGGCCGGTGATCAGCGGGTGGGCCAGGGATTTGCCGGCATAGAAAGGAGCCGCCTGGGTGCTGCCGAACGCCAGGCAGGCGATCAGGCCGAGAGAACGAGTCCACTGCATACGAATCCCTTCGTCGAGGCGCCGGACAGAGGGCGCGAGAGGCGCGGATTATCCATGGATGAATAGCCCGGGGGAATGCTCCGGGGCGATGGGCGGGCAATAAAAAAGGCCTCCCGAGGGAGGCCTTTTTCTTGTCACGCCGCGTGGGGCGGCGCTACTGGATCAGCAGCTGTAGTACAGCTCGTATTCCAGTGGGTGTACGAAGGTACGAACCTTGATTTCTTCTTCGCTTTTCAGGGCGATGTAAGCGTCGATGAAGTCGTCGCTGAAAACGCCGCCTTTGGTCAGGAACGCACGACCTTTGTCCAGCTCTTCCAGGGCTTCTTTCAGGCTGCCGCAAACTTGTGGGATCTCTTTCGCCTCTTCAGGCGGCAGGTCGTACAGGTTTTTGTCAGCGGCGTCGCCAGGGTGGATCTTGTTCTGGATACCGTCCAGGCCGGCCATCAGCAGGGCAGCGAAGGCCAGGTATGGGTTGGCAGCCGGATCCGGGAAGCGCGCTTCGATACGGCGGGCTTTAGGGCTCGACACGTAAGGGATACGGATCGAAGCGGAACGGTTGCGAGCCGAGTAGGCCAGCATTACCGGAGCTTCGAAGCCTGGTACCAGACGCTTGTAGGAGTTGGTGGCCGGGTTGGTGAAGCCGTTCAGGGCCTTACCGTGCTTGATGATGCCGCCGATGAAGTACAGGGCGGTATCGGACAGGCCGGCATAACCTTCGCCAGCGAAGGTGTTCTTGCCGTCTTTCCAGATCGACATGTGTACGTGCATGCCCGAACCGTTGTCGCCATACAGAGGCTTAGGCATGAAAGTGGCGGTACGACCGTAGGCGTCGGCAACGTTGTGTACAACGTATTTCAGGGTCTGGGTTTCGTCGGCCTTCTTCACCAGGGTGTTGAACTTGACGCCGATTTCGTTCTGGCCGGCAGTCGCCACTTCGTGGTGGTGAACTTCGACGGTCAGGCCCATTTCTTCCAGTGCGTTGCACATGGAGGTACGGATTTCGTGGTCGTGGTCGAACGGTGGAACCGGGAAGTAGCCGCCCTTGACGCCTGGACGGTGGCCCTTGTTACCGCCTTCGATGTCCTGGTCGGACATCCACGAACCTTGTTCGGAGTAGATCTTGAACATCGAGCCGGAGATGTCGGACTTGAACTTCACTTCGTCGAAGATGAAGAACTCAGGCTCTGGACCGGCGAATACGGTGTCGCCGATACCGGTGGCTTTCAGGTGCTCTTCGGCGCGCTTGGCGATCGCGCGAGGGTCGCGGTCGTAGCCCTGCATGCTCGAAGGCTCGATGATGTCGCACACCAGGATCAGGGTCGGCTCTTCGGTGAACGGATCCAGCACGGCGGTTTCGTCGTCTGGCATCAGGATCATGTCGGAGGCTTCGATGCCTTTCCAGCCAGCGATGGAGGAACCGTCGAACATCTTGCCGACTTCGAAGAAGTCGTCATCCAGCGCATCACGGGCCGGCATGGTCACGTGGTGCTGAGTGCCTTTGGTGTCAGTGAAGCGCAGATCAATCCATTTGACGTCATGATCTTTGATGAGTTGAACCGACTTCGACATAGTGTCCTCCGGGTGGCTTCGGGCGGGTGTTGGTGTGCCCTTAGAATGTGGGTGATGCCGGCGCAGATACTCGGCCATGGCAACCTGCCTCACAAGGGAGCAAATTGCATGCCAGTGCCCTGAGTTGGGTTTTATGCCCCAAACTCACGCATTCCGGGAGGTATTTGGGCCAGATTGGCAAACCGGTGCACCGCAATGTTGCGTTTTTATCTGGTTGTGACCTGTTTTGGTGCACGAAAAACCGAGTGCACATTAATTGGTTAAACCTTGAGCAATTTCCGCTATAATCCGCGCCCCCCTTTTTCGGCTGGCCCAGCGCGCGCTGTTTTCATGAAACTAATCGTTAAAGTTTTCCCGGAAATCACCATCAAGAGCCGCCCGGTACGGACGCGTTTCATCCGTCAGCTGGCCAAGAACATCCGTGCCGTGCTCCGCGATCTGGACCCGGCTGTGGTGGTCAATGGTGTGTGGGACAACCTCGAGCTGGAAACCGCCGTCAGCGAGCCGAAAGCCTTGAAGGAGATGACCGAGCGCCTGAGCTGCATGCCGGGCATCGCGCATTTCCTGCAGGTCGATGAATACCCGCTGGGCGACTTCGACGACATAGTCGCCAAGTGCAAGCAGCACTTTGGCGAGGCCCTGGCGGGGAAAGTTTTCGCCGTGCGTTGCAAGCGCGCCGGCAAGCATGAATTCAGTTCCATGGACGTGGAGAAATACGTCGGCAGCCAGCTGCGTCGGCAGTGCGGCGCCGCCGGAATTTCCCTCAAAGAGCCGGAAATCGAAGTGCGGATGGAAATTCGCGACCAACGGTTGTTCGTGATCCACAGCCAGCACAGCAGCATCGGCGGTTATCCGCTGGGCGCCCTGGAACAGACCCTGGTCCTGATGTCCGGCGGTTTCGATTCCACGGTGGCGGCCTACCAGATCATGCGTCGCGGCCTGATGAGCCACTTCTGCTTCTTCAACCTGGGCGGGCGTGCCCACGAATTGGGCGTGATGGAAGTCGCGCACTATATCTGGAAGAAGTACGGCAGCTCCCAGCGCGTGCTGTTCGTCAGCGTGCCGTTCGAGGAAGTGCTCGGCGAAATCCTCGGCAAAGTCGACAACAGTCATATGGGCGTCATTTTGAAGCGTATGATGTTGCGTGCCGCGTCGAGCATCGCCGACCGCCTGCACATCGACGCGCTGGTCACCGGCGAGGCGATTTCCCAGGTGTCGAGCCAGACCCTGCCGAACCTCTCGGTCATCGACTGCGTAACCGACAAGCTGGTGCTGCGCCCGCTGATCGCCAGCCACAAGCAGGACATCATCGACCTGGCCAACGAAATCGGCACCGCCGACTTCGCCAAGCACATGCCGGAGTACTGCGGGGTCATCTCGGTGAACCCCAAGACCCATGCCAAGCGCCATCGCGTGGAGCATGAAGAGAAAGAATTCGACATGGCGGTGCTCGAGCGTGCGATCGAGCGGGCCAAACTGGTGCCGATCGATCGGGTGATCGATGAACTGGGCCAGGATTTGCAGATCGAAGAAGTCAGCGAAGCGCTGGCGGGCCAGATCGTGATCGACATCCGTCATCCGGATGCTCAGGAAGACGACCCGCTGGAGTTGGCTGGCATTGAGATAAAAGCGCTGCCGTTCTATGCATTGAATGCACGCTTCAAGGAACTGGACCCTACTCGCCAGTACCTGCTGTATTGCGACAAAGGCGTCATGAGTCGCCTGCATGCTCACCATCTGCTCAGTGAGGGACATGCCAATGTGCGCGTTTATAGACCGAGCTAAGTGCCCGGGGCTGTTTGCCTGTGGCTTGCGTCACCGGCCCCCCGACGCCACCGTCAAGCTGTAACGGCCTTGCCGGACTCTATTGTTAATCGCTGCCAGCAGTTGTCAGCACACCGAATCCTCTGATCGAGATACACAAGTGATCGAAAATCTACGCAACATCGCCATCATTGCTCACGTTGACCACGGTAAAACCACCCTGGTAGACAAACTCCTGCGTCAATCCGGCACCCTGGAGCGCAACGAGCTCAACGACGAGCGCGTGATGGACTCCAACGACCAGGAAAAAGAGCGCGGTATTACCATCCTGGCCAAAAACACCGCCATCAACTGGAACGGCTACCACATCAACATCGTGGACACCCCGGGCCACGCCGACTTCGGCGGCGAAGTTGAACGCGTAATGTCGATGGTCGACTCCGTTCTGCTGCTGGTCGACGCCCAAGACGGCCCTATGCCGCAAACCCGTTTCGTGACCAAGAAGGCTTTCGAAGCCGGCCTGCGTCCGATCGTGGTGATCAACAAGGTCGACCGTCCAGGCGCGCGTCCTGACTGGGTTCTGGACCAGATCTTCGATCTGTTCGACAACCTGGGTGCCACCGAAGAACAGCTGGACTTCAAAGTCGTCTACGCCTCGGCCCTGAACGGTATTGCCGGTCTGGACCACACCGATATGGCTGAAGACATGACCCCGCTGTACCAGTCGATCGTCGACAACGTTCCGGCTCCAGCCGTTGACCGTGACGGTTCGTTCCAGATGCAGATCTCCGCTCTGGACTACAACAGCTTCCTGGGTGTGATCGGCGTTGGCCGTATCGCTCGCGGTCGCGTCAAGCCGAACACTCCGGTTGTGGCTATCGACGTCGATGGCAAGAAACGCAACGGCCGTATCCTGAAGCTGATGGGTCACCACGGTCTGCACCGTGTGGACGTTGAAGAAGCAGCTGCCGGCGACATCGTCTGCATCAGCGGTTTCGACGAGCTGTTCATCTCCGACACCCTGTGCGATCCGACCGCTGTCGAAGCGATGAAGCCGCTGACCGTCGACGAGCCGACCGTTTCCATGACCTTCCAGGTCAACGACTCGCCATTCTGCGGTAAAGAAGGCAAGTTCGTGACCAGCCGTAACATCAAGGAGCGTCTGGACAAAGAGCTGCTGTACAACGTTGCACTGCGCGTTGAAGAAGGCGACTCGGCCGACAAGTTCAAGGTTTCCGGCCGTGGTGAGCTGCACCTGTCGGTACTGATCGAAACCATGCGTCGCGAAGGTTTCGAAATGGGCGTTGGCCGTCCTGAAGTGATCATCCGTGAAGTCGACGGCGTGAAGCAGGAACCGTTCGAAAACGTCACCATCGACATCCCTGAAGAATCCCAGGGCAAGGTCATGGAAGAAATGGGTCTGCGTAAAGGCGACCTGAGCAACATGGTTCCGGATGGCAAGGGTCGTGTACGCCTGGAATACAACATTCCAGCCCGTGGTCTGATCGGTTTCCGTAACCAGTTCCTGACCCTGACCAACGGTGCAGGCATCCTGACCTCGATCTTCGATCGCTACGCTCCGATGAAGTCCGGCCACATGTCCGGTCGTCAGAACGGCGTACTGGTTTCGGTTGAAACCGGCAAGGCACTGACCTACTCCCTGGAAACCCTGCAGGCGCGCGGCAAGCTGTTCGTCGAGCACGGCCAGGAAATCTACAACGGTCAGATCGTTGGTCTGAACAGCCGTGACAACGACCTGGGCGTGAACCCAACCAAAGGCAAGAAGCTCGACAACATGCGTGCTTCGGGCAAGGACGAAACCATCGCCCTGGTTCCGCCGGTTCGTTTCACCCTGGAACAGGCTCTGGAATTCATCCAGGACGATGAATTGTGTGAAGTGACTCCAAAGTCGATTCGCCTGCGTAAAAAGATTCTTGACGAAGGCGAGCGTACCCGCGCTGCCAAGAAAGCCAAGAACTGATCTTTTAGTTCAGGCTGAATAAAAACGCCCCCGGTCGAAAGGCCGGGGGCGTTTTTTTTGATCTGCGAAAAAGATCGGGCTCGGCAGCGGCTACAGGGCTACAGGTCGGGGCTCAGAAGCGTTCCAGGGTCCGGCTGCTGGTGTTGGTCGGGCGCTCGACCGGCTTGGGCTTGTACGCGCAATAGCCCGGACGCGGGCCGATCTTCGGATGATTGCGGCAGGTGTCCGGGCGCTTGTCATAAATGGTGCACAGGCGGCTCTTACGATCCAGATACAGGCAGTCGTTGTTGCTCATGCGCTGCAGGGTGAAGATCTCGGACTTCTGGTTGTAGCGCTCGACGATGCCTTCCTTCTGCAGACGCTTGGCGATGTTCTTCGCCGGCTCGCCGCGTTCGAATTCGTCGACGATGCCGATACGGATCAGATCCTTGATCTTGACCTCCACCGGCAGGGTGCAGCAGCTGGACATGCAGGAGCCGCACATGGGCGCGGAATACTTGGCCCAGGTATCGAGTCGGTCGATTTCCGCGGCGGCGATCAGGTTGGACTTCATCAGGCTTGTTTCCAGCGTGTGTATCAGGGCGCGCGATCATACCGGTACTGGTGGATTTTTGAACAACCATTTAACGGAATTTACGCCTGCCCAAGGGGATTGCAGGGTCGGCACGGCATCTGCATCATTTTTACCAGCTGCCGCGGGAGACGCTGCCTTTGTTCGGGCAATTGCAAGACGCACCGAACCAGAGACTTTGGCTCCTGTCAGACCGACTAGGCTCAGACAATTCCATGCTCACTGTCTATCTCGCTCGAGGTCGTATTCATGACTCAGGAACTGCAAGTTCGTGACGCTGAGGTGGCCGCTTTTCGCGATGCCGTCCTGGCCAAACTCACCTACGCGGTGGGCAAAGACCCGGACCACGCTTTCGACCATGACTGGTTCGAAGCCATCGCCCTGGCGGCGCGCGATCACATGGTCGAGCACTGGATGGACCATACGCGGCAGATCTACCGCAAAGGCCAGAAACGCGTTTATTACCTTTCCCTGGAATTCCTCATCGGCCGCCTGCTCTACGACAGCCTGAGCAACCTAGGGCTGCTGGACGTGGCGCGCGATGCCCTGAACGATCTGGGCGTCGACCTGGAGCGCATCCGCCTGCTGGAGCCGGACGCGGCGCTGGGCAACGGTGGTCTTGGCCGCCTGGCGGCGTGCTTCATGGAAAGCATGTCGACCCTGGGCATTGCCGGCCACGGCTATGGCATCCGTTATGAACACGGCCTGTTCCGCCAGGCCATAGTCGATGGCTGGCAGCAGGAGCAGACCGAGCACTGGCTGGACTTCGGCAACCCCTGGGAGTTCGAGCGCCCCGAAGTGATCTATTCGATCGGCTTCGGTGGCAGCGTCGAGACTGTCACCGACGAGGCTGGCCATGCGCGGCAAGTCTGGTGGCCGGCGGAAACCGTGCGCGCGGTGGCCTACGACACGCCGGTGGTCGGCTGGCGCGGCGCCAGCGTCAACACCCTGCGCCTGTGGCGGGCGCGGGCCATGGAAGACCTGCACCTGGAGCGCTTCAACGCCGGCGACCACCTCGGTGCGGTGGCCGAGGTGGCCCGCGCCGAGAGCATCTCGCGGGTGCTCTACCCGGCGGACAGCACCGAGGCCGGGCAGGAACTGCGCCTGCGCCAGGAGTATTTCTTCGTTTCCGCGTCCTTGCAGGACCTGCTGCGCCGGCACAAGAACATGCACGATTCGGTGCTCAGCCTCGGCGAGCATGCGGCGATCCAGCTCAATGACACCCACCCGTCGATCGCCGTGGCCGAACTGATGCGCCAGTTGGTGGACCTGCACGGCATCGCCTGGGAAGCGGCCTGGCAGATCACCGTCGAGACCCTGGCCTACACCAACCACACGTTGCTGCCCGAAGCCCTGGAAACCTGGCCGGTGGGGCTGATGGAGCGCATGCTGCCGCGGCACATGCAAATCATTTACCTGATCAACGCCCAGCACATCGATTCGCTGCGGGCCAAGGGCATCCACGACTTCGACGTGCTGCGCGCGGTGTCGCTGATCGAAGAAGATAACGGGCGCCGCGTGCGCATGGGCAACCTGGCGTTTCTCGGTTCCCACAGCGTCAACGGCGTGTCGGGCCTGCACACCCAGTTGATGCGCAGTACGGTGTTCTCCGAGCTGCACAAACTGTATCCGGAGCGGATCAACAACAAGACCAACGGCATCACCTTTCGCCGCTGGCTGTACCAGGCCAACCCCAAGCTGACGGCGATGCTGGTCGAGGCCGTCGGCCCGGAGCTGCTGGACAACCCCGAGGAGCTGTTGCTCAAGCTCGAACCCTTCGCCGAGAAGTCGTCTTTTCGCAAGCAGTTTGCCGAGCAGCGCCTGCACAGCAAGCGGGCGCTGGCGGCGATCATCCATGAGCGCCTGGGGATTGCGGTCAATCCGGCGGCGCTGTTCGACGTGCAGGTCAAACGGATCCACGAGTACAAGCGCCAGTTGCTCAACCTGATGCACACCGTGGCGCTGTACCAGGCGATCCGTGCCGAGCCGGAGATCGACTGGGTGCCGCGGGTGAAGATCTTCGCCGGCAAGGCCGCGGCCAGTTATCACCAGGCCAAGCTGATCATCAAACTGAGCAACGATATCGCCCGCACGGTGAACAACGACCCGACCGTGCGCGGCCTGCTCAAGGTGGTGTTCCTGCCCAACTACAACGTCAGCCTGGCCGAAATCATCATCCCGGCGGCCGACCTGTCGGAGCAGATCTCTACCGCCGGCTTCGAGGCCTCGGGCACCAGCAACATGAAGTTCGGCCTCAACGGCGCCCTGACCATCGGCACCCTGGATGGCGCCAACGTCGAGATGTGCGAACGGGTCGGCGCCGAGCACATGTTCATCTTCGGCCTCAGCGCCCAGCAGGTGGAGGCGCGCAAACGCAATGGCGAGTTCAGCGCGGTGCCGGACATCGCCGCCTCCCATCGCCTCAACGATGTGCTGCAGGCGATTCGTGGCGGGGTGTTTTCGCCGGACGATCCAGCCCGTTACACCGGGCTGATCGATTCGTTGATCGACTATGACCGCTTCCACGTGTGCGCCGACTTCGACTCCTACTGGAATGCCCAGCTGCATGTCGAAGAGCGCTGGCGCGACAGCAATCAATGGTGGCGCTCGGCGGTGCTCAACAGCGCGCGCATGGGCTGGTTCTCTTCGGACCGGACCATTCGCGAGTACGCCACGCAGATCTGGAAGGCTCTGGAATAGGCCGCTCGCCGGCCCCCTAGTGTCGAAAGGGCGGTCGAAAGGGCGCAGGCTAGTGCAGCCTGCGCCAGCGGCTACGGGTCGGATTTCGGGCTACGCTCAACCCCACGCATGAACTCTCTATGGCGGATCTCGTCTCATAGGAGGAAATGCACCCCGACTCGCGCTAAACTGCGCGGGTTTTTTAGCCCCCCATTCCTCCGGAGCCTTCCATGTCCCGCGTTACCCTGAGTCGCTATTTGATTGAGCAGACCCGCAGCAACAACACTCCTGCCGATCTGCGCTTCCTGATCGAAGTGGTGGCGCGTGCCTGCAAGGAGATCAGCCACGCCGTGTCGAAAGGCGCCCTGGGCGGTGTCCTGGGCAGCATGGGCACTGAAAACGTCCAAGGCGAAGTGCAGAAGAAGCTCGACGTGCTCTCCAACGAGATCCTGCTCGAAGCCAACGAATGGGGCGGCCACCTGGCCGGCATGGCGTCCGAGGAAATGGACAATGCCTACCAGATCCCGGGCAAATACCCGAAAGGCGCCTACCTGCTGGTGTTCGACCCACTGGACGGTTCGTCGAACATCGATATCAACGCGCCGGTCGGTACCATCTTCTCCGTGCTGCGTTGCCCGAACGAATACCTGAGCCAGAACGAAGCCCTGAACGAAAAGGCCTTCCTGCAACCAGGCACCCAGCAGGTAGCCGCCGGTTATGCCATCTACGGCCCGCAGACCATGCTGGTGCTGACCCTGGGCGATGGCGTCAAGGGCTTTACCCTGGACCGTGAAATGGGCAGCTTCGTGCTGACCCACGAAGACCTGACCATTCCTGAGAGCACCCAGGAATTCGCCATCAACATGTCCAACCAGCGTCACTGGGAAGCGCCGGTTGCGCGCTACGTGAGCGAGCTGATGGCCGGCGAGGAAGGCCCGGTGAAGAAGAACTTCAACATGCGCTGGGTCGCCGCGATGGTGGCCGACGTGCACCGCATCCTGACCCGTGGCGGCGTGTTCATGTACCCACGCGACAGCCGCGAGCCATCGAAGCCGGGCAAACTGCGCCTGATGTACGAAGCCAACCCGATGTCCTTCCTGGTTGAACAGGCCGGCGGCGCAGCCACCGACGGTCACCAGCGCATTCTCGACATCCAGCCTGAAGGCCTGCACCAGCGCGTAGCGGTGTTCCTCGGCTCGAAGGAAGAAGTTGCCCGCGTCACCTCCTACCACAAGGAATGAATCATGGCCGCGCCCTGGCAGCCCCTGCTCGACTGGTGGTTCGGCTCTGCCGAGAAACCTGCGGACATCAGAGCTGAAAAGGGCGGGCTGTGGTTTGGCAAGCGCGACAGCCAGGACCTCGAAGCGCGCGAGCGTTTCGGGGATCTGGTGGAGCAGGCGCTGGCCGGCGGATTGACCGAGTGGGCGCAACGCCCGCAAGGTTGGCTGGCCCTGGTGCTGCTGCTCGACCAGCTGCCGCGCATGCTGTATCGCGAAACCCCCAAGAGTTTTTCCGGCGACCTGCGAGCCCAAGCATTGGTGGCCCAGGGCATCGCCGCGGATTTCGACCGGCAACTGCCCGCGATGCAGCGCAGCTTCATCTACCTGGTGTTCGAGCATTGCGAGAATCTGGCGGTGCAGAACGAAGCGATCTCCAGGTTCGCCGCGTTGCAGGACGAACAGCCGCCGGAAGATCGACCGGTGTTCGCCGACCAGCTGGATTACGCCGAACGGCATCAGAAAATCATCGCCCGCTTCGGGCGCTTCCCCCATCGCAACCGGATTCTTGGGCGTGAGTCGACGCCGGAGGAACTGGCATTCCTGCGCGAGCCGGGTTCCAGCTTCTAAATCTGCTGAGCGGCATCAAACGCTATCGCGGGCAAGCCTCGCTCCTGCAGACGCACATGCATCCGTAGGAGCGGCCGGTCGACGCTCGATTGCCCGCGATGCTTTTCAGATCCGGAAACTGCCCACCAGATGCGTCAACCGCGCCGCTTGCTGTTCCAGG